>JAGTVD010000157.1 GCA_018224505.1 Desulfatitalea sp.
GCCGCTGCCGACTACTTTTTCGTAGGCATCCTTGGCCGCGGAAAGCAATTTTCCCTGCTGGTAGATGCGACCGGCCATGATCAAAGCATCGATATGGTCGGGATGATCGGCCAGAATCTGCTGAATCTGGACCAATGCCTTATCGGACTGCTGCTGAGCCATATAAAGACCTGCAAGCTCCAGACGGGGCAGTATGGCCCCCGGGTCTTGCACGATGGCTTGCTCGAAGTACCACCGGGCCTCGGCCAGATCCCCGGCCTTGACTTTCATCTGGGCCGCAACAAAGTAGTAAAGGGACGCGGCATCGCCATTCGCGGAACGCACGGGTCCAGGCTTGGCGGGAGAATACGGCGCAGGGCCGTCGATACCGGCCCGACATCCGTTAAAAAGCGCCAGTGTGCAAAGTGGCACAATCAGCCAGTTCAAAAGATGCCTCGGAATCATGGGTTGGTATAAACATCAAAATCGGGAATCTCGTTCTTAAAGAACTCCCGCATTTTTTTGATCACATTTTTTTCGATCTGGCGAACTCTCTCACGGGAAATGCCATAACGGTCGCCGATCTCCTGCAAGGTTACAGGACTATCCGAAAAGATGCGCTGATCGAAAATCTCCAGCTCTCTATCCGTCATCTGTTCCCGAAACTCGGCCACCTTGTGGTGCAATAAGGCCTCGATTTGTTTTTTGGCGACTTTGTCCTCGGCCGAACTGGTCGATTCGCTGAAAAATTCCATCCTTTCGGTGTCGGATCCTTCCTTGACGGGAGAATCCAGGGACACGTCCCATCCGTCCAGACGCTGGTCCATGTCGACAATTTCGCGTTCGGACACCCCCAGACGCTGCGACAACAGCTTGGGCTTGGGATCGAACCCCTGCTCGATCAGCAGTTGTTTCTCTTTCTTCAACTTAAAAAAAAGTTTGCGCTGCCCCTGGGTGGTGCCGATTTTAACCAGCCGCCAATTGTCCATGATAAACTTGAGGATATAGGCTTTAATCCAGAAGGAAGCGTAGTATGAAAATTTGACGTTTTTATAGGGATCGAATTTTTTTACCGCCTGCATCAGTCCGATGTTCCCTTCCTGGATCAGATCCAGCAGGTTCTGCATCCAAACCCGCTGGAACTCCAGAGCGATCTTGACCACGAGCCGGAGATTGGAGGTCACCAGCTGATAGGCCGCCTCTGAATCCCCTTCTTCTTGTACCCGCCGTCCCAGTTCCACTTCTTCTTCCCGGGTCAACAACCGGTAGCGGCTGATCTCCGACAAATAGCGCTGCAGCGGATCGAACTTGGCAACGGATTTACCGGTGTCGAAGTTTTTGCTGCGGTTATCTATAGGGAGGTTGGCGGTCCGCTTCTGCTTCGATGCGGGCGCCGTCTCTTTTTCTTTCACATTTTCCATCGCTGATCGACCTTCACTGTTTTATCGACGCGCATGCCTCGGGCGCAATTCCCTGTCGGTTTTGCGTTCATCGGCGATGCACCTGTTTTTTATGGACATGTTCCGGAACCTATGGTAACTGCCTCTGCCGGTGTCCAACCATGCGCCTGTAGCTCAGATGGATAGAGCAACGGACTTCTAATCCGTAGGTCGCAGGTTCGAATCCTGCCAGGCGCGCCATCATTTTACGGTTCAATATGATCCCCATCGTTTCAGCCACCCGAATGCGGTGGCGCCCACACTCCCGGTAAGCGGCCGTGCGACATGACCACCGGAAAGGGTATCCTCTCTGCTCATCCCAAAGGGCCAAACTATCACATTATCATCCGGTTTTCAAAAAATATGATCATGCCATGGCCGTACGGGTGAACGATTGCGTTGTTGACATGTTCAGTGGTGCCGAGGTTTGTGGATGTCCAGGGCAAGTGTAACGTTTCAGTGGCGGTATGCCGTCGATTGGATGGATACGAATTAGAGAATGGTAGCCAGCACCACGGTGACATTGTCCTTGCCGCCGGCATTGTTGGCCAAACCGATGAGTTCTTCCACTTTCTGGTCCAAACCAAAAGCACCTTGCAACACCGTCATTATCACCGCATCGTCAATCAAATCGGTAAGGCCGTCCGAGCAGAGCATGAAGATATCACCGGACAGAATGGGCCCTCGCAAAAGATCCAACGCGGGTGAAGGCCTGACCCCAACAGCACGCAATATGACATTGCGCATTTTGTGGGACCGGGCTTGTTCTAAGGTGATCAGGCCCTGATCGATCTGGTCCTGGACCAGGGAGTGGTCTTTGGTCAATTGTTTCAATTCTCCCTGGCGCCATCGGTAGGTTCGGCTGTCTCCCATGTGACCGATCACATATCCCTGGTCGCCGAAAGCCAGCAACTCCGCCGTGCACCCCATGCCTTTGTGGTTGGGGAATTGAGAGACATGCTCCAGAATACGATCGTTGGCGTGGTGAAAGGTGCGTTGCACGCAATCGATCAACGCCTGTTCCGTCACGGACCGCTGTTTCTTAAAAATTTCATCAGCGCTCTGGGCAAAAATCTGGCTGGCCATTTCACCCGCGGCCGCACCCCCCATGCCATCGGCCACCAGACAGTAACCGGCCTCCGGATTCGTGGTAAAGGTATCCTCATTGTTGGCGCGAACACGCCCTACATCTGTTTTACCAATCAGTTGAATTTTGGGCATGCTTTTCGGATTCTGGGGCATCACTGCGCCCCACCACTTGGAAAACACATTCGGCAACATGGGATTAAGCGCCTTCACGATCGTTTAAGATAAAAAAGTACCGCTCCACTTACGTTCCGCTCAATGATGATCGTGCGCAACTGAAAAAACACTTATTTCAAATAGTAATTTTTATTATAATATCCGACCATTGTCAACATTGTTTTCCAATCCACCTAGAGCTTCGTCAAAGTCATGCATCCGTCTCATCCATCCGTTGCCAGAACGCATCAACTCCGATAAATAAATAGGAGAAATCGTAGCCCCTATCCA
>JAGTVD010000158.1 GCA_018224505.1 Desulfatitalea sp.
ATGCAGCGCCCTTGGCCGGGAAAGCGAACAGATTGAAGAGAACACCAGCGCCGGTTCGCTGGTGCTTGCCCTGGATGTTGCCACCAGAATCCTGGGTGCCGCGCCGACCGTTACGCCGGACCAACTCAGTGAAGTTCAGCCTGTCCTGGCCGACACATTAGGCCACGCTAACCGGATCACCCTTGCCATGCACCCTGATGACCTGGCCCAACTCCAACGCCTGGTGGCCGATGAAGGACTTGCCTGGCCGGACCATCCCCGCATTCAGTTCAAAGCCGATCCCTCTCTGAGCCGTGGGGCGCTGCGCCCTGACATCCCAGAGACCCGGGAAGGGGCGGGCGAAGAGCAGGTGATGGACGCACTGCATCGATTATTGGGAGAATCTGACAGCTGATATCAAATGGCTCAAAAAGCCTTCTATCACAGCGCAGCCCATCGCTTACCAAACCACCCAACTGACCAACCCACCACACACACAACCGAACAACAGCATAACCGACCAACCGTCCAACCGAACAACCGACCAACCGTCCACCCAACCGTCCACCCACTACCCACCCTGTCAACAAACTGACGGCGACTGAATAAATCCGGGGTTCGAGCGCCCGGGAGTAGAGGGCATACCTCCCGCGGATTTCGATAACTGGCTGCCATTGCGGGAGAATCATTCGGCTCGCGGTGGTCGTGGCGCGTGGCATGTTTATTGCGCTATCGGGTTAGCCACGGGTGAGATGGATGGTGGTGACAATGTGGGATAGGGGTTGGAGTGTGTTATGGGCCAAGGGTCGATTTTGATCGTCGAAAACAACTGTGCGGTGTTTGACCGTTTGGGGGGATATTTGCAGGGGTGCGGCTACCGCGTGCAGCGGTTGACGCCGGCGGCGGCGTTGGATGGCGATGGATTTGAACGGCGGTGGGATGCAGTACTCCTGGGTACGCCGTTGCCGGAAAGGGATATCGCCGACGCGATGGCAGGATTGCGCGGGGCCGGGGTTGGGGCGCCGGTGATGGTGTTGGCCAATGGCGGTTCGGTGCGTGACGCGGTGGCGGTGATGCAGGCCGGGGCGGCGGACTATTTCAGTGTGGATGAAGATCAAGCGATAATTGAGCAATGTTTATCCAACCTATTGAAAAAAAATGATTTAGACAATACTACGGGCATTGTTCCTAATGGCGGTCCTTCGCTTGTGGGGCGCTCGGCGGCGATGGCCTCTTTGCTCGCCATGGCCGTGCGCGTGGCTGCTTCGCCGGCCACCGTCTTGATCCAGGGGGAGAGCGGCACGGGCAAGGAGCTGTTGGCGCGCTTCATTCACGCCCAAAGCGGGCGTGGCAAGCACTGCCTGGTGGGCATGAATTGCGCGGCCCTGCCCGATACCCTGGCCGAGAGCGAGCTGTTCGGCTACGAGCGGGGCGCTTTCACCGGAGCGGTGCAACGCAAGCAAGGGAAGTTCGAGCAGGCCCACCAGGGCACCTTGCTGTTGGACGAGATCAGCGAGATGCCGTTGCCGTTGCAGGCCAAGTTGCTGCGGGTGTTGCAAGAAAAGACGGTGGATCGCATCGGCGGGCGGCAGCCCGTGCCTGTGGATGCAAGGGTGATCGCCACCACCAACCGTGATCTGGCCCAGATGGTGCGGGACGGTCAATTCCGCCAGGATCTGTATTATCGGTTGCGCATCGTACCGCTGGCCATTCCTCCTTTGCGGGTACGGGTGGAGGATATTCCGGCCCTGGCCGACCATTTCATCCGCAAGCACCATGGCGACGATCCAGCTCCCATGCCTCGATTCAGCGCGGCGGCGATGAAGCAATTGGCTGCCTGGCAGTGGCCGGGCAATGTGCGTGAGCTGGAAAACACCATCCAGCGGGCCATGCTGATTCGGGACGGCGAGGAGATGGGGCCCGAGCTGCTGCTGCTTGAGGAAGGGCTGGGTGCATCGGGCGGCGGGGATGCGGAGGCGCTGGTGGGTATGACGGTCAAAGACCTGGAAGAACGGCTGATCATGCAAACCCTGGACCATGTCAACCAAAACCGTACCCATGCGGCGGAGCTTTTAGGCATCAGTATCCGCACCCTGCGCAACAAGTTGCGCGAGTATCGGGGAGATAGCGCGTAGCGCCTTTCCGAGCGACTTGATACAACTCCTTATATCTTCCTTTCTTTATGCCTTCATTGGCCATTTGCCATTGCACCACTTGATTTTCTCCAGCCCCGAGCCGGCTCCTTGATTCGGATCGTCATACGTCCCTAGCCCGGCAATGTTTGCCGAGCTTGTCGGCATTATGACGCCGGCGGCATTGGGAGAGTTTCGCGATAAGACAATATTTACATAATAATACAGTAAGATATATGGCATCGTGACGGTCCCTTCGGTTTTGGTACGCTATTTGCTCAGATGTGGGTGGCTATAGGAGGTAAATGATAAAATGGACGGTAAAACCCTTTTTGACGGCACCATCAATATTGCGGAACGGGCGTTGGATTTACGGTCCCGGCGGCATGAACTGCTGCTTTCCAACATCGCCAACGCCGACACCCCCGGTTACAAGGCGTTCGATCTGATGGTGGAAGAGGCCATCGAGCGGCAGCGTCCGGCCCCGGGGCAGGTGGCCATGCGCAATACCCATCCGG
>JAGTVD010000159.1 GCA_018224505.1 Desulfatitalea sp.
CCCATCGGCGACGGCCGCCCCGGCCCCATCACCCGCCGCGCCATGGCGGCGCTGGAGGCGCATATGACGGCACATCAATCGGTTTCAACCGTTCAGAAATGATCCGGCCACTTACTGGAGGTGGGCATTTCATGCAGGGATGGTAACGGCTGTCCATCCACGAACAACATCTTGCGGTCCGTATCGGCGTTGTCGCGATTTTGATTTCAACCGCCCTGGTCAGTACTCGATCCCCTTGCGGGCATTCACCCCCTGCTCGAAATAGTGCTTGACGGCCTTCATTTCGGTGACCAGGTCGGCGGCGGCGATGAGGGCGGGGGTGGCCCCGCGGCCGGTGAGCACCAGCTCCACGGGGGCGGGGCGCGCAGCCATCAGGTCCAGCAACGCCTGTTCGTCCAGGGTCCCGCTGGCGACGGCCACATTGGCCTCGTCGGCGATCACCAGGTCGTAAGCGCCCGATTCCATGGCGCTACGCACGGCCGCGAGGGCCCGGGCGGCGGCGGCGCGGTCCGCGTCATCCGGCTGGCCGCGCACAAAGCGGCCGGTGCCGAATTGCTCGGCGGTGATCGCTCCGCCCAGCCGTGCCACCGCGTCCATCTCGGCGTATTCCCCTTTCTTCATAAAGTGGGCGATGTAGACCTTCAACCCCGCCCCCGATGCCCGCAGAGCCAATCCCAGGGCCGCGGTGGTCTTGCCTTTGCCGTCGCCGGTGTAGATGTGAATGTATCCTGGCATTCTGTAGCTCCTATTGGAATCAATCCCCCGCCAAAGCGATGACCCGCCCGGCCTGCTCAGCCACCTCGCCGCCGGCTTCCAGGGGGTGGTCACCCATTGCCCGTTCGACGGCCCGAAAGGCGCGTTGCTGGATGCGGTTCCGGCTCACGGCCAGGCGGACCACCATTTGGAGCAGAAAGAAGCTGAGCAGCAGCACGATGGCGATGGTCAACAGGGCGTGTATGAAAAAGTCACCGGCCATGATGGTGTGGGTCAGAAATCGGGAGGCGGTCAACCAGCCGACATAACCGAGCAAGGCCACAGTGGGCAGATTGAATATGAGTTGCAGCAGCAGATGGCTCATGCGGCCGGCGCTGCGCTCGATTTCCGCATCCAGGCCGTTGCGCCACAAATCCCGCGCCATTTCCGCCGCTCCCTGGTTGCCGTCGTCTTCCATATGGCGCACCTGCGGATCGAAACGGCCCCGCACCAGCTGTTCGCCAATGTCCGGCCAATGGGTCCACCACACTTTGCGAAAGGATTGCAAGGCGCTGTCCACCCGGGTTTCGTCGTTCAGGGCGCCCAGGGCGGCACTGCTCTCCTTGTAACGCCGCCAGGAGGCAATGAGTCCCCAGATTTGACGCAGGGGGTTTCCGAAACGCACCAGGGCGGTCAGGCCGGTGCCGAAGAGCATCAGGCGCGACCAGAGGGCCACCAGCCAGCCCACCGGCCCCACCCAGCGCTGGGCCAGAGATTGGTAGAGCCGCACGTTGAGGCCCAGAACGAGACGCCGCTCGTCGGCCCGCAGGTTGGCCAGGGCCTCGCGCAGGGCCGCCTTTTCGGCCGCCGCGATGCCGGCCAGGGCGGCTTGCAGCGCCGGCCGGTCTTCGGTGGCGGCCCGGCGCACTTGTTCGATCACATATTCGCGCAGTTGGCGGGCATTGGCCAGACGCCGGTCCGGACCCGCGCCCGGGCGGTTGAAGGTGTCGAAAATCAGGGTGCGCAGGGCATCGAACTGGTCCAGGTCGTGGCGTGGCCCGGCCTGGGGATCCCATTGGGGGTGCTGCAGATGGCGCCGGGCAGAAACCAGCAGCACCGCTTCGGGTACCGAGTCCCACGCTTCGTCCAGGTACGCCTTGAACTCCGGGACGATGATATCGGTCAGCTCCCCGGCGGCCAGGCGATCGCACTTGTTCACCACCGCCACCAGGGAGGCGCCGTGAAAGTGGCGCACCAGGGGGGCCATCAGGTCCACATGGTCGCGCCGTTTGGGGTTTTGGGCGTCGAACACGCACAGCAGCACATCCGAATGGGCCACCGCCTGGTGAATCAGGGGCAGATGGGCCTCCTGGCGGGTGCTGTCGGTATCGGGGGTGTCCACCAGGATCATGTGGCCCAGCAGGTCGGCGGCTTTGTCGGACCGGATGGTGACCTGTTCCGCATCCAGGGGGCCGAGCAACTGGCTGACCGCCTCGGCATCATTGGACAACACCACCAGCGATTGGGTGGTGGGCCGTCGGATCCCAGTGGGCGACAGGTCGTCGATACCGGCCAGGGCATTGAGCAGGGTGGATTTTCCCGCACCCGATGGGCCGATGAGGGTCACCACCAACCGTCGGTCCAGCCGCGCCCGCATCTGTTCCATCATGCGCCGCGCCTCCTCCGCTTGCTTGGTCAGCGCATGGGCTGGCTGCCACAGCGGGAGCCGGGCCAGCCGGGCGGCCAGATCGGATACGGCGCGCATGTGGTTTTCCATCCGGCCCAGGGCATCAAGGGCCGCCAGTTCAGGACGCACCATGTTCATACCTCCTTGAGGGCCGCCAGGGCGCTCTCCAGTGCCTGCAACCGGGTGTCGGCCGTCGTGGCGGCATC
>JAGTVD010000160.1 GCA_018224505.1 Desulfatitalea sp.
GCCTATATGGCGTAAAGACGGTCCCGGGTGATAATGGACACCGCTTGGGCCGTCAGCACTTCAATGGCCGCCGCGCTGTTGTCGAAACGGAAAATCATCACCGCGTGTTTGCCCGTGTGATGCACATAGGCGTACATATACTCCACATTGATATCGGTGCCTTTGAGGGCCTCCAGGATCTGGTGCAAACCCCCGGGCCGGTCCTCAACCTCCACGGCCACCACTTCCGTGCGGCCCACCGTCAGGCCGTTGTCCTTCAGGGCCGATGCGGCTTTTTCATTATCATCCACGATCAGTCGCAACACACCAAAATCGGAGGTGTCCGCCAGAGCCAAGGCATGGATGTTAACGCCGGCTTCAGCCAAAATCCCGGTCACCTCGGACAGACGCCCGGACTTGTTTTCCAGAAAAACCGATATTTGCTCCACTTGCATGGGGGCCTCCTTCAACCGGTCGTGCCGGCTGGTAGATCCTTTGGCATCGTCGTTGATGGCGCATGGTCCAACCCGCAATGGGCGCCATCGCCGCCATGGCATTACAATTTACGGTTGTCCACCACCCGCTGGGCCTTGCCTTCGCTGCGCGCGATGGCCTTGGGTTCCACTAACCGGACCTTGGCCGTCACACCCAACATCTCCTTGATATTTTTTGAAATACGCTTTTCAATGGCTTGCAGTTTCTTGACCTCGTCGGAGAACATTGTATCACTGACCTCCACCTTGACCGTCAGCACGTCCAAAGGCCCTTCCCGGTCGACCACCAGCTGGTAGTGGGGGGTCACCCCCTCGGTGTCGATCAGCACGCTTTCGATCTGGGAGGGGAACACATTGACCCCCCGGATGATCAACATGTCGTCGCTGCGACCGGTGACGCGACTCATGCGAATGTGCGTTCGGCCGCAGATGCACGGTTCCGGGTTCAGCGAACAGATATCGCGGGTGCGGTAGCGGATAACCGGGAAAGCCTCTTTGGTGATGGTGGTGAAGACCAGTTCCCCCACGGAACCGTATGGCAGCGGTTGGAGGGTCTGGGGGTCCACGATTTCAGGGATGAAGTGATCCTCGAAAATGTGCAGCCCGTTCTTGGCTTCTTTGCACTCGATGGCCACACCGGGCCCCATCACCTCACTGAGGCCGTATATATCCACTGCCACCAGATTGAGCTTGCGTTCAATCTCCGCACGCATCGTTTCGGACCAGGGTTCGGCACCGAATATGCCGTATTTGAACTTCAGGTTGTGGAATGAGACCCCCATCTCTTCGCACACTTCGGCCAGATGCAGGCTGTATGAAGGTGTGGCGGTGATGATGGTGGGGCCGAAATCCTTCATGATCATCACCTGCCGCCGGGTGTTGCCGCCGGACACGGGAATCACGGACACGCCGAGCAGTTCGGCGCCATAGTGAACACCCAGACCACCGGTGAACAGACCGTAGCCATAGGCATTGTGAATGATATCGCCCCGATTGGCGCCGCCGGCCATCAGGGCGCGGGCCATCAGCTGGGCCCAGGTTTGGATGTCCCGGGCCGTATACCCCACTACAGTGGGCTGACCGGTGGTTCCCGATGACGCATGGATACGCACCACATGATCCATAGGCACGGCGAACATCCCGTAGGGATAGTTGTCGCGCAAATCCTGTTTGGTTGTGAACGGCAGGCGCTGGAGGTCATCCAGATTGCGGATATCGGCCGGCGAGATGCCGGCCTGTTTGAATTTTTCGCGGTAGAACGACACGTTGGCATAGACCCGCTCCACCGTGGATTGCAGCCGCCGCAATTGAATCGACTCCAGCGCTTCGCGGGGCATTGTTTCGTATTCCATGTTATAAATCATCGGACCACTCCTCCTTGAACAGACAATCACGCATCCATCAATTTACCGGTGAAGACCGCTTTGCGTTTCTCCAGGAAGGCGCTGGTGCCCTCCTTGGCATCCGGGCTGGCCATGCAGAGAGCGAATGCGTCGGTTTCAATGCGCAGTCCGGTGGCCAGGTCGGTGTTCAGCCCATTGTCCACGGCCTGTTTGACGGCCCGCAGGGACACCCGGCCCATGGCGGCCATCTCCTTGGCTGTGGCCATCACCGTATCCATCAGCGCTTCCGGCGCGACCACCTTGTTGACGATGCCCAGCCGCAAGGCCTCGGCGGCGGGGATCATTTTACCGGTGAGCAACAGCTCTTTGGCCTGACCGACACCGATGATCCGCGGCAGCCGCTGGGTGCCGCCGTAACCCGGTATCAGGCCCAGTTTGATCTCCGGTTGGCCGAAAGCGGCCTTTTCGGAGGCATAAATAAAATCGCAGGCCATGGCGATTTCCAACCCGCCGCCCAGTGCGAAGCCGTTCACGGCGGCAATCACGGGGATGGGCAATTGGGTCAATGCGTTGATGATGGAAAGTCCGCGGTTGATAAAAACCTTGGCTTTCAGCGTGTCCAACCGGGCCAGTTCAGTGATGTCGGCTCCCGCCACGAACGCCTTGTCCCCGGCGCCGGTAAGCACCAGCACGCGGATATCTTCATCAGCGGCCACCGCGGACACCGCCCGGGAAAACTCTTCCAGCAAGGCGCTGTTAAGCGCGTTGAGCGCCTTGGGCCGATTGAAAGTGATGGTGGTGATGTCCTGCTCCGTGGCCACGGTGATATGGTTGTACGTCATCTGCTCCTCCTTCGTTCGCATGTTGGTTTGGCTGCCGGCGGACGCGCCGGATTCAACTGGGCCCCGAGTTGACTTGCCGCAACGCCGTGGGGTTGACTTCATCGATGTAGCGCTTGATCCCGTCCACAATGCCTTGCACCAGTACCCTCTGGTACTCGGGGCTGATCAGTTTGCGGCACTCCTCGGGGTTGCTGATAAAGCCGGTTTCCACTAGGATGGACGGCATCTGCGCTCCGAGCAGCACATAGAAAGGGGCCTTTTTAACCCCCTTGTTGCGAATGGTGTACTTCTTGCCCAATTGAGTCAGGGCCCCATCCTGCACGTAACTGGCCAGCCGCGTGGATTCGTTGACTTTGGCATTTTGCATCAGATCTTTCAAGATCGAATCCAGATCACTGATATTTTTCATGGAAGTGGCATTCTCACGCGCGGCCACACGAATCGCTTCGTCGTCAGTGGCCAGGTTGAGGATATAGGTTTCAAATCCGGTGGCCCGCCGGTCCGGCGAGGCATTGGTGTGAATGGAAACGAACAGATCGGCGTTCTGGGTGTTGGCGATGGCGGTTCGCTCTTCCAGGCTCAGATAGACGTCCTTGTCCCGGGTCAGAATCACCTCACACTTCAGTTGTTCGCGCAGCTTTTGGGCCAGCAGCTTGCTGATGGCCAGCACCACATCCTTTTCCTGAACCCCTTTGATGGCTCCGGGCGCACCCGGATCCCGGCCGCCGTGGCCCGGATCGATGACAATGCGCCGCACCCCCAGCGCCAGTTGCTTGACAATGGCACTGGGTGGCAACCGCTGGGAGGAAGGGGATGGCGCCACGCCCGGCGGCAGTGATGCCGTCACGGTATCTGTTTCCACGCCCCACACATCCAGCACGATGCGAAAGGGGTTTTTCAACGCAAAAATTTTGAAGGTCTGGGCTGATTTGATGTCCACGACTACCCGGACCGTATCGGCCGTGTACTGCCCTGCCCGCGCATCGCTGAGCAGATCGTCGTTGATGGGAATGCTGCGCTGCAGGTTATTGCTCAAACGACTGTTGTGCACATCGATGTAAAGGCGCTGGGGTTTGCCGATGGCGGGGTCTTCACGCAGTTCGTTGTATGTGAAGATGGCATCCTGGTCCGCGTCGATCACCACGCGTGTGTAACGCGGGTTTGACCAGAAACGAAGGCCTTCAACCATCGCCGGTTGCCCTGTGCCCTGGGTGAGTGCCGGTGATTGAGCGGTCGAGGGTGCGGTCTGGGCCGTTTCGATCACCCGGGCGATGGCATCTTCATTTTCCTTGCCGTGCGGCACCGGGGATCCCACGCTAACGCCCAGGGAAGAACGCGCCTTGGCCGCTTCGGGGCTTGCCGGATAGCCGGCGATCAACTGTTCATAACTCTTTTGGGCCTGAATACGATCCACTTCGTTGCGTGACCAGTGGTGCAAACCTTCGTAACTGCGCGCCAACCCGTAAATTGCGGCCGGTGCCAATGGCCCGTCCGGATCGGCCTGCAGGGCTTGCCGATAAGGGGTAATGGAGCGCAACCATTGATCCCTCATTTTTTTTAATTCAGGCCGCTGCTCCAGGCGCCGATCATTGGCTTGGGCCTTTTCGTAGAACCGCTGGGCATTGCGCGACGCCTCGACGACGGCAGGCACCGCCGAAGCTGCTGTTGGTTTGGCGGGGCGGGCAGCCGGCGGGGCGGCCGGTTGCTTCGATGCGGTTTGTGCGTCGGAACGCCCCTTCAGGGCGTCACCGGCACTCTGGGCACGAGGACGATAGTGACTGTTGGGGAAATGGCGCACCACGCGGTCGAA
>JAGTVD010000161.1 GCA_018224505.1 Desulfatitalea sp.
ACACTGCATAAATGCGCCCCCGGGCATCTGCGGGCCGACCGGAAACTACGTGTGATAAGGGCTCTGGTTGAGCGAACCGCGATAAATGCAATGGCTGTGGGTTTCCATGGCCATCAGCGTCTCTTTGCCGGAAAAACCATCAAGGGCATATTGGCACAAGAACAGGCTCCCCGCGGCCGGCGAAGGCGCCGCGTTGACGAAATCTTCCAGATCACGCAGCTCCTGCGCACCCCACCCTTTTTCCTTGGCCCAGGTCATGTCGCCGAAGCCCCTGAGGCGCTGTCCGGATTGTCCGGCAACATCGGCCAAGTATCGGGCCTGACGCACCGGTGTGTCCATCCCACTGCTGAAAAAAAATTTTCCGGATTTTTGATACGCCGCGATGTCCAGACCGCGCCGCTGCAGGCGCCTCACAAGCCGGCCCGTGCGGTCTTCAGGGGCCACAACACACACCGTCTCCTGGTTCAACAAGCCTTCGCCGATATACGCAACGGCAAAATCCAGGGCTTCATCAGCATCCAGGGGCAAGTGCGCCAGGTGCGCGCCGTCCGGCGCCTGCAAACCCTTGTAGCCCAGGGGCACTCCCGCGGGTGCCGCCGGCGGGTGCCGCCCTTCAAGGTAGCCCATGAGATCCTCGACGCTGAATCGCCTGGCGCGCCGGGTGCCGAGGCGATAGCACCGTAAGGCACCCGCGTTGGTCCACCGTCGGACGGTCATTTCCGAAACGTTCAGAAATCGGGCTGCTTGCTGGATGTTCAATAAGGGTTTCATCGTCATACCGTTATACCGTTCCTTGGCGATAGAAGTACCTGCCGGACAAATACAGAATCAGAGCGAAGATGTCAGCCTTTTCACGATGCATGCGTTTATGATGAGACAATCTCGCTGACGGCTCATTCGGATATGTACCGTTCCGAATCCGGGTGGATGTCTTTCCACACGAACCAGTAGGTGACCGTTACCTGAACATCTCCACCTTCCTTGTCGGTTACTGAAAGGATATCGGTTTGGGGATCAAGCTTCAGCACGATTTTAATTCCGCCAAGGCTGTCTTGGATCGTTCCCCGCGCTCTCAGTTCGTCCATGGGGTAGGCCTTGCTGTTTTCGGCGAGGCGGGATGCTGTGCCTTGAAAAATCCCATCTGCCATGGGCGGTCATGGGAACACTCAAAAACAGAAACAACAGGACAATATGCTTAATCATTGGTTGATCTCCCTGTAAAAGAATGGTTTTCTTCTTTTAACCATTCGTCTGCAAAGAGACGATTTCCTTACAGGGAGAAAGAATGCGGATGCCTGCCAGGCAACCCGCATCAGGCCTGCTCCAGGGGTACCAGGAGCAACGCGCCGGTCTGTCGCAGCGCCTCGTCTGTTTCCGACAAACAGCGTTCCTTGACCGCTTTCAACAGTTGACCCAATGCCGTTTCGTGCCAGATCCAACGGTTGAAGGCCGCACTGTCCGGCGGCGATCCGCCGGGGCGCGACGCGACCGCCTCGAAATAGAAGGCCTTGATATCCTGGGCCGCGAGGCGCAATGCCACCGCGAAAGGCCCATCATAACTTTCGGCCGCAACCTCACCTTTCACGGCGTATTGGCTCAGCAAGTCAAAGGCCGCCTCGGGCTCGAAACGAACGACCGCCGTGCGGCCGGATGTTTTAAGCCCCAGATCGTACCACGGCCGGAGTTCGGTCACCTCGGAGCGGCAGGCCGCAATCAGTCGATCCAATTCCGATTGGTCTTCGGGCGGCCGGGAGAATGTGATCGGACACGCCCAAACCGACGGTGTTGATGCGTCCTGATCGCCGGCGGGGCCATACGGCTCGGACCAATCTAAAAGTAGGGGCCCCGCGGGCGCTTCGAGCAGTTCCAGGGTTTTAACGAGCACCTTTCGCTGCAATGCGGCGTCCCCGGGAACGCCAAGCGGACGACCCAGTTCAAATGGCACCCACAACGCCCTCGGCGGCTGGATGGTTGCGGTGTGCTCACGGATCAGGCTGATCTGTGTTGTGGCCACCCTTTCCGTTTCCAGGTAGTGCGCCAGCGCGCCCACGGCGCGCGTGCAGAACGGTCAGACCGGCACGAGCAGGGCCGCATCCACCCGATCCCCATGGAGCAGACCGGCCAGATTCCTTGCGGATGATTCCATGGCCGCTGGATCGGTGGCGCCCATAAAGGAGTAGTGATAGGCGGCCACACTGCCGATGAATCCCTCGCGGACCAGTTCCCTGAGGCGATCCAGGGGAAACATCACGTTCCAGTCCTGTTGGAAGCCGGTCCGATCAAAATTTGTGGAAAGATGGGTCATCACAAGGTCGCCGGCTTCGATATCCCCGGGAATGACGCGATAATCGCCGCTCAAGCCTTCAAACGGGCGATCCCCCCGCCGGTGCAGCCCCGCGGTGGAGATCAACGCGACCCGCCGTTGGGACAGCGGCGGGCCTTCGACCCAGGGATGATCGGCAAATGTAGGGCAAGGCAGATGGGCTAAATGCGCTCGCATGGATTCAGCCATTTGATCAAGACGGGCCATTTGGAACCTCCTTCGATAAAAACGCCGGAATTGAACTTGTGCACGGTGTTGAAGTTCAGCGGTGTTACTAATGAAACCCGGCACCGAACTTCAGATGGGTTTTACTTTAGTTAATTTAGTTGTACATTGTTATACATTATTCTGTCAAACAACTTGACATAGCGAACCACACTTGAGTCAAGGACAGCCATCAGGGCGTTGCGCTTAAAAAGGAGATATCGCCATAGTAGGCGGTTGTTTCTTCCCCCGTATTGTCGGTGTCGGTCATAAGGCCGATGCCGATGATCGGCGGTGGCGGACGGCCGAAGGCGCGCCGGTAGTCCGCCGCGATATCCCGTGTTTCCGTCATCCAGCGACCGGCGGCGGCATTGCCGCTTTGCAGGACAATCATCATGGCCTCCTGAGCGTAAGGATTGGGGGCAATGGTGTTTTCCGGCGCCTTGTTGGCCCAGATATAATTCAAGGCGCTGCCGGGCACCTCCTGGTCTGCAAACAGGCTTGCACTGCGGTGCCGCATGCGCTCCCACCAGCCGGCCGCTTCCGGATCGAAGGCAAAGGCCACATAGATGCGGGCGGCGTAGTCATCCCCCTGCTTGGCCGAAAGGTCCCCTTTCTCCAGCACACGTTCAATCTTCCAGTGCCATCGGATCAATGGATATTCCGCCGGCTCGACCCGCAGGTGGCGGATCAGGCCCGAGGCGGCATTTTGACTGTGCGCCCGGATAACGGTCCGGTCATTATCGCGTATCAGTGTATAGCGCGTATGGCGCTCGATGTTCCGGAAGGTCATCGGCGCCCACACCTCGGGCAACCCATCGGCCGGTGCCAGATCGGCAAAATCGCCGACACGCCATTCAGCGGCCCGAAGGTCGCCGGTGCTCATTGACAACAACAGGAAAATGCCGAAAACGGCGGTTATGGCGGAACGCATCAGTGCCTCCTTCCAATCAAATCGCATCGCTGGTGCAACGCAGCTGGCCGTTTGCAGGACCGCGCACATGCAGATGGGCAAAGGCATCGACCGCTGCGTGGACGCTCAAAATATCATCGATCAGCTACCGGGGCGTTATGGGCAAATGCGGCGAAAGATTGAGCGTATGCATCGCACCGGTCACAGCTGCGGTTATCATGTCCTTGGCTTCTTTGGCTTGGCCCATGCGGATGATCCCCTTAGTGATTGCTTTTCGCCTATCGCACGGCGTGGCCTGAAGCGCTTTGATGGCTCCGGGATAGAAGGGTTTTTTGCGGCAGCCCGGGTCAAGGCGTAGTGATATCGGCTATCCATTTTTGCAGTAGCTCCTTGTCATCCTGCACCATGGAAGTCACTCCGAGACGGTGGCGCAGCCGCCCGTCTTTTGGTTCCACCGCCAGCACTTTGGCATAGATGTCCGAAAAGCAGTGCGCCTCCTGGCAAAAAACAAAGTTCAGTTTCACATCGGTCAGCGGTGCCAGCCGGACCGGGATATCGATTTCCAGACTCGATTCCCCGATGAAGCGGGTCTCTCCTGAGATGGTTTCGGCGTCCACCTTCTTACCCTCCAGGCACCAGAGCGCAAGGGGCAGCCGAATCTCCGCCCGCCCCTCGCGACGGTCATCCCCATCGGGCAAGGTAATGTCGTAAGGCGCTCCGATGGCGGATACCGGATAACAGACCAACGGTTTTTTGAGACCTTTCATCATGACCGTCATGGGGGTCTGAACGGTTACGTGGTCGCGCACCTGCTCGTAAGTGGCCTCGCCCACCAGCACCTGCCCACCGACGGTGTTGGATTCGATCCGCGAAGCGACATTCACCACGGTGCCCACTAGGCCGTATTTTGTCCTGGCCTCGGACCCCAGATTGCCCACCACCACCGCGCCCGTATTGATGCCGATCCCCATTTCCAGAATAGGCATGCCCTCCTGCACCATCTGGCGATTCAAATCGGCCAGGGCCCGCTGCATGGCCAATGCACACGCCGCGGCCCGCAACGTGTCGTCCGGCCTGGGCTCGGGAATGCCAAACACAGTAAGGATGGCGTCACCGATAAACTCGTCGATAACACCGTCGTAATCGTGGATCACCCGTGTCATGGCATCCAGATAGCGGTTGAGAATCCGCACCATCTCTTCAGGGTCCCGGTCGTCGGACAAATCGGAAAATCCCCGCAAATCGGACATCAATACCGTTACCGTCTGACGTCGGCCGCCGATGTTGCGGCCGTCGGGGGATTCTAGAATCTCGTCGACGATCCGCCGGGACAAATAACGGCCAAAGGTGTCCCTGATAAAATTGACCAGGTTCAGCCGTTGCTTGGAGACCTTGATGAGGGCCTCGAGCATCATCGAACGTGTTGTCACGATTTCCCGGATCTCGAGGGCTGCATCGGCATCCAGACAAATGTTTTCCACTTCGGGATTGGCCACATCAAGGCGCATATTGGCTGCCGAAACGGCTTCCAATGGACGAATGATTTTCTGCTCAAGAAAATGCCTCAGGGTAATTATCATAAACAGAAGGATGATAATGACCAGCACAATGATGCGCATCGCATACCAGAACAACTCCACTGGGCCGGCATTCTCGGAAACCATTCGATACAACACCGACCCTACCAGTAGAACCGCTTCGATGATGACAATACGCCAGAAGACACCCGCCAGCAGAATCTTGCGAATGCCGGGAGTGTTTGCCGATGGTTCCCCTGCGGGATCTGAACTGTCGTTTGGCATGTGCGCTATCCCAATGAGCGTTGGTATGAATATGTAATCTATTATCATTATGGCCATGCCGGGCATTGTCAATAAATGACCCGGACGGGGTAAACGGCTTACGGGGAAAGGTGGAACGACTGCCGACAGATGACGGTCGCAGCAAGGCGCTCATGTTCCCCGCCCCGCCGATGGGCGCGAATTGCCGTATTGACTATTGGTCTATGCGAGGGAAAAAACCTTACAAGAAAAGACGCGTGGCCAGAAACAGTGGACGCGAGCGCACCGGGTTACTCGAGTTTCCCGCGAATTGCGCGCACCAGGTCCATGCGGCCACGCTTTTCCAGGGCCGGCAGGAGTTCCAGGTAAAAAGGCGCCCGGTGCCGGATATCGATCCGGAACGGTTCAAACATGTCCGGCGTGACATCGTCTTCTGCAAAGGCGCGGGTTTTGTGCAGGGCATCGATGGCCACCAGGCCGGTCATGGTCCGGACGCATTTTTCGCACTTGCCGCAGTTTAAACGATCTTCGACATTGGCCAGGCACACCCTGAAATTCTGGAAACCCGGCGCCCAGTCCGCAACGAGCCGAAGCTTGTCGATCCGCTTTAAATG
>JAGTVD010000162.1 GCA_018224505.1 Desulfatitalea sp.
GCGGCAAACGCGCCGATGCCGATGACCACGCGCGGGCGGATCCACTGGACGCTTTCCAGGAGTGCCTCGTCACAGGCGGCAAAAAGGGGGCCCTGTTCCGTCTTTGGCAGCTTATCGGGTGTGCGGTTGCGACCGCTTGCCTCCATGAACACCAGCGGGCAGTAGTTGGCCACCCAAAAGCGTTCAAAAAACCGTTCGGGCGTCCCAAACCGGGCCTGCGCCCAACCCCACAGACGCTGTCCGCTGACCTCGCCCCGGGGGCATTCGAAGCCCGTCACCGGGCGCTTGGGATGTACGGTCGCGGGTTGGCCGACGGCCATTCGAATCCCCAGCCACCGGGTCACCATCCCCGAATCGCCGAAAGGCACGCCGGTCTGGACCATTCCCCAGGGACCGGGATTCATACCCAGGAGCATCACCTCTTTAGGCGGCTGCCCGTAACGCTGCGCATAGGCCAGGTGGGCGGATCGCGCATATGTCAGCGGATTGTAGACACAGTCGGTCGGTGGTCCGAAATGCAGCCCCGCCAAGCGTTCTGTCAGCCGGTCGATAATATCCGCCACACCATTGCCACGGCTTTTCAAAGGCCCCCGCCCTTGCCCGTCCGGGATTTGCACACCCATATCCGTTTCAACCTAAACTTTTTTTGTGCTGTGTCGATAATACGAGATAGCAGCGGCGGTCATCCGCGGCCATGCCGCTGACATCAAAATCAATAGGTAACGATATGATTATTCAAATGGGGCACCATCAATGCCCACAAACCGTCGACGAAGCCGCTGAAAGGCTCATTTCGGACCTTCTGATCCAGCACCTCAACGCGTTGTCCCATATGGACGACGAAACGTTCGATACCCTCTGCGATCAAGTGACACCCACGCTGCTCGAGGAGTTCGAAATCTGGCAAGGCAACGATGCTTTGCTCTCCTCCTGTTACCAGCATGGGGAGTCCGACCGCGACGACCCGGCCCGGATCATCCTCAATCGTGTAAAGGAGCTCCTGAGCGACTTCAACGGCTACCTGGTCATCCCCCCCCCGTCGGAGCGCTGACACGCTTCGCACACATGGGTGCTGCGCTGGGCCACCTGAATGCGTCGAATGGGGGCCTTACAGCGCGGGCATGGCTGACTGGTCCGACGGAACACCTTGAGCGCATCCGCGTTGCGCCCACGCGTGCGGCCCAGCGAATGGAAATTGCTTTGACCACTGCCCAGAGTGGTGCCGGCATTGCGCACTCCTTGCACCAGTACCCGTCGAATGGCGCCATGCAAGGCGCGAATCTCCGCAAACAAGAGGCTTTCGGCCGGTAGCAACGGGTGGATACGTGCGGCCCAGAGCGCTTCATCCACATAGATGTTGCCCATCCCCGCAAGGAACGTCTGGTCGAGCAGCAGCGGTTTAATCCGGCGGCGCCTTCCGGCCAGGGCGCTGGCCAGCTTCTGAGCGGTAAAAGTGGCGTCCAGCGGCTCCGGGCCCAGTCGACCAAGAATAACGGAAGGGGTGTCCACCAAATAGAATCGCCCGAACTTGCGGGTGTCGTGGAACCATAATCGGCGGCCATCGGCCAATGCGATCACCACGTGGACGTGCTTGTCGGGCGCCTGTACACCGTCCATCAGAAGGAAGCGCCCGGTCATGCGCAGGTGGACGGCCAACAGCCATCCGTTGTCAAGTTCAAACAGAATGAGCTTGGCCCGACGCCGGATGTCGCGAATGGTCCGGCCGCTGATGTTGCGACGGAAAGTCCCCGGCGGGGATGTGGCGATGGTGGCCGGCCAATGAACATCGGCATCGATGATCACCTTGCCGGTCAGATCCGCTGCGAGCAGATCCGTCACAATGGTTTGCACTTCGGGCAGCTCGGGCACGGGTCCCCGCCAAATCGCTCCAAAGGAGGTGTTTATCGAAGGCGATTGAATACCAGGCCGCTGATCACCTTCGGATAGAAATAGGTCGATTTGCGGGGCATGATCAATCCGTTTTCGGCCACCCGCTGCACCTGCTCGATGCGTGTCGGGTTGAGGATGAACGCCATATCGGCCTCGCCCTGATTGACGGCTTGCACCGCAGCCAGATTGCTGGTTCGGTAGGTGATGCGGGTGGCATCATCCATGAACGCCTGGTCAAACCCCATCAGGTGCATCATGATCAGATGCGTCAGCACCGACACGTCCAGATCCCGCAACGCCTCCTGCAGTTCAGCACTGAACAGCCGCGCCATCACCCCCTCCTTCAAAACCATCACCAGCAAGGTGGCGGGAGACTGAAGATACAGGCCGATGGCATGCTGGTGGGCTTGCCCGCCGAGGCTGACGTTGAACCGCTCCACGGCGGCATCGATCCCGCCTTCCAGGCCGATTGCCAGCATGTCGAAAACCTCGGGCAGTTTTCGCAACAGCTCCGTGACAACACGCTCGGGGACCTTTTTGATCAACCGGTGGGCCGGCAGAATGGTCATCCCCGGATCCTCCATGCTGCTCAGGCTCATCATCACGAAGTTGGCCGGATGGTCGGCAGTGAAGTCCGGTGTGGTTTCGCGCACCCATTGGCGATAATTGAGGGCGGTTTCGTATCGATGGTGCCCATCGGCGATGTAGATGCGCTTTTGCGCGAAAAACCGGGTCAGTTCATCCACAATCGACGGATCGGTGATCCGCCATAGCCGTTGCCGGTGATCGGCACCATCCACCAGATCGATATCCGGATGTTGGTGGTCGGTGATCCCGGCCCACCGATCGAGCAATGGGCCGCTTTCGTTAAAGAGGCCGAATATGGGACTGAAGTTGGCATGACACGCCTTGCGCAACAGCAGCCGTTCGGACTTGACCTTGGAGAAGGTGCGTTCATGCGGCAGGATAATGCCCTTTTCGAAGGGCTCGAGCCGCACCCGTCCGATCAGCCCGTAACGCTTGAATGGCTGGTCGTCGACGACATAGTCCACCGTGGTGAGATAGAAACCCGGGACGGTATCGGCCACCAGCACGCCATCGGCCAGCCATTGCTCGAAGGTCCGGGCTGCACGAAGGGGAAAATTGTCCTGCTCGTTGTCTCCCGGCCGGGTTTGTCCCAGAATCAAACGAATCACATTCCGGGGATGGCGTTGGTAAAAGCCCTCTTGTTCCCGGGGAGAGATCACATCGTAAGGCGGGGCGACCACTGCGGCCATGTCGCCAATCACTTGCGGGTTATACCGTATGCCCTGAAAGGCAACCACTTCAGCCATGCATCGATCCTTTTATCATTTCCAAA
>JAGTVD010000163.1 GCA_018224505.1 Desulfatitalea sp.
CGTGCAGCGGGGGTGTGTCGCTGCACGCACAGGGGCTCAAGTGGCCCTTAGGGGTGGCCTACCCGGAGCACACCCGGAGCACACCCCTTAGGGCCACTTGAACCCCGTTGCGTGCAGCGACACACCCCCGCTGCCGGGAGCACCGGCTTAACGACCTCAGCGGTACGCCGCGCCATCTCTGTTAGCATCCATGCAATCACCCTGCGGTCGTGCCTGTTGTGCCTTGCCAAAAGAGAGTCGATGTGCGAAATTAGATACGGTCGAAACATTTAAAAACATGAGGAATCCATGCCTTCTGCCCCATCGCCGCCACCCGCTTCACCATCCAAAGGGTTGACGATCATTACCACCCACATCAACGCCGACTTTGATGCCATGGCATCCATGTTGGCCGCTCAGAAAATTTATCCCGGTGCCCTGGTGGTATTTCCCGGTTCCCAGGAGAAAAACCTGCGCAACTTTTTTATCCAGTCGATGGTCTACATGTACAATCTGGCGGAAATGAAGGATATCGACCTCCAACGCGTCAGCCGCCTGGTCCTGGTGGATACCCGCAAGGCCGAGCGCATCGGTCCTTTGGCCGCGGTATTGGACAACCCGGATCTGGAGATTCACATCTACGACCACCACCCCATTAAAAGTGGTGATATCGCGGGGCAGCTCGAAGTCCATCGCATCACCGGCGCCACCGCCACACTGATGACCGAGATCATACGCAAAAAGAAACTCAGCATCAACGCTGAAGAGGCCACCATCATCTGCCTGGGCATCTATGAGGACACTGGTTCCTTCACCTTTTCATCGACCACCCGGGAGGACCTGCTCGCAGCCGCCCACCTGGTTTCAAAAGGGGCCAATATCAATGTGATCGCCAATCTCATTGCCCGTGAAATCAGCCCGATCCAAATCGGTTATCTCAATGACCTGATCCAAGCGGCCACCCGGTATGTGATTAACGGCATTGAAATTGTCGTAACCACGGTGACTTACGATCACTACCTACCCGATTTTGCGTTCCTGATTCACAAATTGGTCAAGATGGAAGAGCTCAATGCCATTTTCGCCCTGGCGCAAATGGAGAATAAAGTCTATATCGTCGCCCGCAGCCGGACGGAAAGCGTCGATGTGGGCGAAATTCTCGCGGCCCTGGGCGGCGGCGGTCACCCCTCCGCCGCGTCAGCCGCCATTCGCGGGCAAGCATTGGCCCAGGTGGAACAGGCGCTGTTCCGGGAGCTGCATCGTCAAATCGTTGGCATGCGTCAAGCACGCCAATTGATGTCGGCACCGCCGATTGTCGCCAATGCCGATGTCACCTGTGCCGAGGCCAACAACCTGCTCACCCGCTACAATATCAACGCCTTGTTGGTCACCGCGAATAAGGGGGGCCACGATCGCCTGGCGGGTTACATTACCCGACAAGTCATCGAGAAGATTATTTACCACCATCTGGGCCATGTCCCGATCAGCGACTATATGAACACCGAATGGGTCACGGTGGGCCCGGACGCCGAATTGATGGAGGTCCAGGAAAAGATCATCGGCCACAAGCAGCGGATTCTTCCGGTCATGGAGGGAGAAGCCATCGTCGGGGTCATCACCCGCACCGACCTGCTGAACATGCTGGTGCAATCCCAGACCCAGGACGACAGCGCTCCGGAAGCTTTCCGGCGCTCTGCATCGCGGCGTACCCGCAATATCACCCACTTCATGCAGGAGCGGCTATCGACCCGGGTGCTGGAGACGTTGCGCAACATCGGCCAGGTGGCCAAGGGTTTGGGTGCCAACGCATATGGGGTGGGCGGTTTTGTACGCGACCTGTTTCTCTACCGGCCCAATGAAGATATCGACATCGTAATCGAAGGCGACGGCATCGCCTTTGCCAAAGCCTATGCCGCTGAGTTCAAGACGCGCATTCACACCCACAAAGCGTTCGGCACCGCGGTCATCATCTACCCGGACGGGTTCAAAATCGATGTGGCAACGGCGCGTCTGGAATACTATCGCTCTCCGGCGGCGCTGCCCGATGTGGAGATGAGTTCGATCAAACTCGACCTCTTCCGACGAGACTTCACCATCAACACCTTGGCCATCCAACTGGTGCCGGATAAATTTGGCCGGTTGCTCGACTTTTTCTCGGCTCAGAAAGATATCAAGGACAAGGTGATCCGGGTACTGCACAACCTGAGCTTCGTAGAGGACCCCACGCGTGTATTCAGGGCACTGCGATTTGAACAACGTTTTGGCTTTTCCATCGGCAAGCTGGCCGTCAGCCTGATTGAAAATGCCGTCAAAATGGATTTTTTCAAGCGCCTCAGCGGTCGGCGGGTATTCACCGAAATCCGCTTGATCCTGGAGGAGGACAACCCGACCCCGGCCATCATTCGCATGGGCGATTTCGATCTTCTCAAAGTCATTCATCCCACCATCGTGCTCAACTCGGCGCTGATCGCCCTGCTCGACGAAGTCAAGGGCGTGATCGCCTGGCACGATCTGCTGTTCGTGGAAACGCCGTGCATGCGCTGGACCGTCTTTTTCATGGCCCTGACCCGGTCGAACGACACCGACACCTGCCGGGATATCTGCCGCCGCCTGGAATTACCCGCGCGCCATGAGCAGCTTTTCTGCCAGGAACGCACCGCCGCCGAGCAGTGTCTGCATCAAATGGAATACCGACTGCCGGCCACCGACAGCGCGCTCTATCACCACCTGCACCCTTTCCGGTCGGAACTGATCCTCTACATGCTGGCAGCCACCCAGGTCAAAGCCGTAAAAAAGGCAATCTCTAAATATTACACGCAATTGCGAAAAACACAGCCGATCATTGGCGGCAACGACCTGATCGCCATGGGTCTGAAACCCGGCCCCCTTTTCCGGCAAATCCTGGATGCGATACTCGATGCAAAACTCAATGGCCGGTTGGCGACCCGCGAGGATGAGATCAAGTTCGCCCAGCGTTGGCTGTCCGACAAGGATCCTTCAAGTTGATGCCAGACCCCTACAGTCAATAGGCAGCTTACTGGTCGCGGGCATAAAACGAAACCGTCCATCGGGAATTGATATGTGGCAAACAAATTGCTTGATTCCCGAAGCGCAAATCGGTAAATTTCCGCGTTTAATGGCTGTAAAAAATGGGCAGCCTGAAAAGTGATCACAAATACGATGAGCACCCGAATTCAATATGCCCAACCAATAGGATCGAGACGTTGAATGTTGCCTTTTTACCGGAACAACAATTGCCGGGTCCCAACAATCATAGCAGTCCATCACCCACCGACATCAAAAACCCCTCGGGTTCGATGGGCAATACAGAGGATGACAGATGGTTCACAAGAAACGTATTTTAAGTGGCATGCGGCCCACCGGCGCGCTGCACTTGGGTAACTATTTAGGGGCCTTGGCCA
>JAGTVD010000164.1 GCA_018224505.1 Desulfatitalea sp.
GTGCCACGCTGGCCTGTGCTGTTTCTCGTTTTCTTCTACGGGATTGGGTACAGGGCAAATTCGGCGATAAACTGGCGGCCATCAACGCCGGCATCGAAAGAGAGGGCGCCTTCTATCTTTTCTCCCTGCGCTTGGTGCCGATCTTCCCGTTTTTTGTCATCAACCTGGTGATGGGGCTTACGCCCATAAGGCTGTTCACCTTTTTCTGGGTGTCGCAGATCGGTATGCTGGCCGGCACCGTGGTCTTTGTCAATGCCGGCCGGCAGCTGGCCCAGATCGATTCTGTGTCCGGAATCCTGTCCCCCGGCGTGCTGGTCTCCTTTGTCGTGCTGGGGCTTTTCCCGATCACTGTGAAAAAGCTGCTGGCGCTCTACAAGCGTAAATTCGGGAAGGCCGGACCAATCACGGCGGGCACGGAAAAGTCCGTTGCCGCATCGCTGAAAAGTGAATCCGATGTTCGATAAAATAGATCAATTGTGCGTCAACACCATTCGCACCCTGTCCATGGACGGCGTCCAGGCGGCCGACTCGGGTCACCCCGGGATCCCCATGGCCATGGCCATGGCCCCCGTGGCCTACACCCTCTGGCAGCAGCACCTGCGATTCGATCCGAACGATCCCGTCCGGTTCAACCGCGATCGCTTCGTTCTCTCCGCAGGGCATCCCTCCATGCTGTTCTATGCGCTGTTGCATCTGACGGCCATCTCAAAATTTACAACCTTTGCTGGCTCCACGACAACAACCGGATCACCATCGAGGGCGGCACCGACCTGGAATTCACTGAAGACGTGGCCACGCGGTTTTCAGGTTACGGGTGGAACGTGCTGCACATGAACGATGCCAACGATCTTACGATGCTTTCGAAGGCCTTTCACGCCTTCCGCAGCATCCACGACCGACCCGTGTCATCGTGGACAGCCGCATTGCATACGGCGCTCCAAATTACAGGGCACCCACGCGGCCCATGGCGAGCCTCTGGGCGAAGAATAGATCCGCCTGACCAAGCGCAACTTCCCCCTACAATGCATAAGCGAAAAAGACTACAATAGGCGGTACAATACACCGATAAGAAAGGGCTGGTACGAATGACAAGTCACTTGGAACCTCGTTTGGCAGAAATTCTGCTTAAAGCCGAAGATATGACACCACTGACGCGCGATGAGGCATTGATGCTGATGCGGGTGGAGCTGCACGCCACGGCCGCCTATGCCATGATGGCGGCCGCCAATCGAATGTCGCGGTCGCGGTTCGGCGGCAAGGGGGAAAATCATTTTCACATCGGGCTCAATGTCGAGCCGTGTCCTATGGATTGCCTGTTTTGCAGCCTGACGCGCAAGGCCGGCATCTTCAAGGAAAAAATCGAATTTCCTTTGGACCAGGTGGTGGCTTGGGCCCACCAGGCGGAAGCCCACGGCGCCGATGCGCTGAACCTCATGACCACCGGCACCTATCCGTTCGAGCGGTTGCTCGAGGTCGGCCGGACGTTGGGCAAGGTGGTTGCCGTTCCCCTGGTGGCCAACACCCGGGACATCTCTCATCGCGAAGGGGAAGCGCTGCTGGCGGCGGGATTCGTTGGCGCTTACCATGCGGTGCGTCTTGGCGAGGGGCGGGACACCCCTTTGGACCGGGAAAAGCGGATCAAAACCATTCGTGTGTTTAAAGATGTCGGCTTACAGTGGATGAATTGCGTGGAGCCGGTGGGGCCGGAGCATTCGGCCGAGGAGATCGTGGACCTGATGTTCCTGGCCCGTGACAATGGGGCTACCTATAGCGGCATTATGCGGCGGATCAATTTTCCAGGCTCGCCCATGGCACGCTTCGGTATGATCAGCGAATTGGAAATGGCCCGCCTGGTGGCGGTCAGCCGCCTGGTCATGGGTGATGTGCCCAAGGCCCACTGCACTCACGAACCGCACGCGGCATCATTGATGGCCGGTGCCAACCTCTTTTTCCCCGAAGTGGGGTCCAGCCCGCGGGATGGCGCCGCTGACACCGCGAAGGGCCGCGGCACCGATATCGAGGCTTGTCGTCACTTGCAACTGGAGATGGAATGGGATCCGGGGCTGCCGTCCAATTGTTTTTCTTCCATGCCCACCCGGGATGTGAAAAGGGGAAAGTGAAAGGAGTGCGCACATGATGCGTTTTGGAAACAGGCTTCGAATCGCAGCGCTTTTGATTTCCATCCTGGTGTTGTGGCCGCTGCCATCCATTGCCGCCGAACCGGTTCCCATCGGCACCTGGAAAACAGCCCAGACCATCCAGCCTTTTTTCTACGACCGTTTCCTGCCCGCCGGCATGACCAGCCGGGTCTTTACCTTCACCAATCCGGCTGACCAGAAGGCGGCGCTTCTGGCCGGCAGCCTGGAGATGTGCGGTACCACGCTGGCCCATGCCATCCATTCCGCCGCCATGGGACAACCCGTGGTGGTGGTGGCCGCTCTGTGCAACAAAAGTTCCGCCCTGGTGGTCGGCAAAGAGGGGCCGATCCAATCGGAAGCGGACTTGAAAGGAAAGACAATCGGCTACGTGCCCGGCACCATGCACGAGATTCTGCTTCGCGAGACACTCACCCGCAACGGCATCTCCCCGCAACGGGACGTCCGGTTGGTGCGGGTCGATTTCTTCGACATGGGGACGGCCCTGGCCCGCGGCAGCATCGACGCCTTTCTTTCCGGCGAACCGTTCCCCGCGTTGGCTGTCACCCAGGGGTACGGCCGGATTCTCGTCTACCCCTACTATGGTGACTCAGTGGGCACCATCAATGCGGGGATGATGGTCCGGCGGGCCAGCATCGAAGCGCATCCGGAGCGGGTGGCCGCCCTGGTGCTGGCCCATGCCCGGGCCACCCGGCATCTCAACGACCATCCGGACGAGTGGTTGCAGCGGGCATCGTCTTTCGGGACACCCATCGCTGTCCTGGAGGCCGCCGCCGCCAACATGGAACTGGCCTGGGAAATGGATGAACGTTTCGTGGCGCAGGCCAAAGCATTGGGTGGGCGCATGCAGGCCCTGGGCCTCATCGACCGGCAGCCGGATTATGAAAAGCTGTTCGACCTCTCTTTTGTGCGGCAGGCGAGGGCGCATCTCCAATGAAAAGATTATATGATTCAGGCGCTTGGGCGCATCGCGCGCTTGGCGGATTGTTGCCGGCCCTGCTCCTGCTGCTCTGGTTGACGGCCGCCGAAACCGGTATGGTGGCGCCGTATCTGCTGCCGCACCCCAAGGATGTGTTGGCAACCGCCGCATCCTATGTTTTCGGCCACGGCGGACAAGCCGGCTTTGCCGGCCGCTTTATGGATGATTTCACCGCCAGCATCACCCGCGTGATGCTGGGCTTCGGACTGGCGGTGCTGGTGGGGCTTCCGTTGGGCATCCTCTCCGGCCGCTTGGCCCTGGCCAACCGGTTGCTGGGCACCACCATCAACGCCCTGCGGGCCGTGCCGGGCATCAGTTGGCTGCCCCTGGCCCTGGTCTGGTTCGGTATCGGGCTCAAGACCACCGTGTTCCTGGTGGCCCTGGCCGCGTTTTTCCCGATATACCTCAATGCCGAAGCCGGCGCCCGTCAGGTGAACCCGACCCTTCTGAGGGCGGGAGCCATGATGGGGGTGCGGCGCCTGCGCGGCACCTTCGCCATTCTGCTGCCGGCGGCCATGCCCAACATCATCACCGGGCTGCGTCTCGGCCTGGGCATCTCCTGGGCCTACCTGGTGCTGGGGGAGTTGACCGGCGTGCATAACGGGCTGGGCGCCGTGATTATGGATGCCCGCATGCTCGGTCGGATCGATGTCATTATGGTGGGCATTATTTTTATCGCCGTCATCGGCCGTTTATGCGACGTGGGGCTTC
The DNA here is from genome assembly GCA_018224505.1 of Desulfatitalea sp. Lineage (GTDB taxonomy): Bacteria > Desulfobacterota > Desulfobacteria > Desulfobacterales > Desulfosarcinaceae > Desulfatitalea. Next base: position 3,847 of record JAGTVD010000164.1, read on the forward strand.
ACCATATGTTGCGGTTCGCATTCAAAAGTGCGCGGAGGCTGCCTTGAAACCTAAACTGAAGATCGTCTCTTCCCAAAAGGGTGCGCCTGCCGCCAGGGCCATCCTCGAGGTGGAAGGGCTGAGCAAAGGGTTCGCCACCAATACCAACGGTGCGGGGAGAATCCTGGTGCTGAACGATGTCGGACTTACGGTTCGCAAAGGGGAAATGATTTGCATCGTGGGACGCAGCGGGTGCGGCAAATCGACCCTGTTGAATATTCTCGCGGGTTTCCTATCCCCGGACAGGGGGTGTGTGCGGCTCGGAGGGCGTCCGGTCGACAGACCCGCGCCGGACCGCTGTGTGGTCTTCCAGGAGGATGCCCTGTTTCCCTGGCTGACCGTCAGGGAAAACATCGCTTTCGGTCTCAAAGTTCGCGCCATGAGCCGCCAGGAAAAGGAGCGGGAGGTCGATCGTTTTCTGGCGCTGGTCGGCTTGACCGAATTCGGCAGCTACTTGCCGGCGGAAATATCCGGCGGCATGAAACAGCGGGTGGCCCTGGCAAGGGTGTTGATTCTGCAACCGGAAGTGCTGCTCATGGACGAGCCGTTTGCCGCGCTGGACGCCCAGACGCGTGAGGAGATGCAAGACCTGCTGCTCCATCTGTGGGCAAAACTGGCCCATTCCATTGTCTTTGTCACCCATGACGTGGGCGAGGCCGTGCTGCTGGCCGACCGGGTGCTGCTTTTCGAAAAAGCACCGGGCCGTGTCAAGGAAGAGATCGCAATTGACCTGCCCCGTCCCCGGGAAAAGGATACGGAACGCTATTACGCGCTGTGCCGCGCCATCACATCGCAAATGAAGCGTGCTTGACGGCGCTGAACCCTTTGCTGCCGTCCCTTGTTGGGCATGTAAGTGCCAAGCCGACGTAGCGACTGAACGACCAGTGGGCCGTATGAGGCGTTGGCCGAACGCAATACCGACGATTTGGAGAAGGAGTATGTCGATGCTTAAAAATAGCCAGGGTCGCCAATTTATCGCACCGTGGGACGAACACAACCAGGCGTTGGCCGCACAGGTACGTCCTGCGGATTGGGAGAATCCCAAACCCGCGTCTCGTTACAATCTGGTAGTGATCGGTGCCGGCACCGCCGGGTTGGTGAGCGCGGCCGGCGCGGCCGGCCTGGGTGCCAAAGTGGCGCTGGTTGAACGACATATGCTGGGCGGTGACTGCCTCAATGTGGGCTGTGTGCCTTCCAAGGCATTGATCCGCGCGGCCCGCGCCGCCGCCGCCGTGCGGGACGCCGATGACTTCGGGGTGCAGGTGCCCGAAGGGGTGCAAGTCGATTTCAGCCAGGTGATGGAACGCTTGCGCCGGTTACGGGCATCCATTGCCCCCAACGATTCGGTCCGGCGGTTCAGCGATTTGGGTGTGGATGTGTTCTTGGGACCCGGCCGGTTTGTGGACGGCACCACGGTGGCAGTGGGCGATGATCGGCTGCGATTCAAGAAAGCGGTCATTGCCACCGGCGCCCGAGCCGCGGCGCCGCCCATCGAGGGTCTGGACCAGGTGCCCTACCTGACCAATGAAACTTTGTTTTCGCTGACCGAGCGGCCCCGTCGGATGGCGGTCATCGGGGCCGGCCCCATCGGCTGCGAAATGGCCCAGGCTTTTGCCCGTTTCGGGTCCGAAGTGCTGCTGGTGGAAACCGCCCACGGCATCCTGCCGCGGGAAGACAGCGCCGCCGCCGCGCATGTTTTGGCTGCGATGCGCAAGGACGGTGTCCAACTGCTGTGCTGCGGCAAAGCGCTGAAACTATCAAAGGCCGGAGACAACCAGGTGCGCCTGTCGGTGGAATCCCACGGCCAAAAATATGATGAGGTGGTCGATCAACTGCTGGTGGCGGTGGGGCGCGCGCCGAATGTGGGTGGTCTTGACCTGGAAGCGGCCGGCGTGGCTTACGACAAGAAGGGCGTGCAAGTGAATGATTACCTGCAGACCACCCGGCCGAATATCTACGCGGCCGGCGATATCTGCTCACCCTATCAATTCACCCACGCAGCCGACTTCATGGCGCGGATCGTGCTGCGCAACGCGCTGTTCTTCGGCCGGGCCAAAACCAGCGCCCTGACCATTCCCTGGTGCACCTACACCGAGCCGGAGATCGCCCACGTGGGGCTCTACGAAAAGCAGGCCCGGGAACAGGGGGTGGAAATCGACACCTTCACCCGGGAACTGGGCGAGGTGGATCGCTCGATTCTCGAGGGCAGCACCGACGGCCTGGTGCGGGTACACGTGCGCAAAGGCAGCGACAAAATCGTGGGCGCCACCATCGTGGCCGCCAATGCCGGCGACATGATCGCGGAAATCACCCTGGCCATGACCCACGGGCTGGGCCTGAAACAGATCGCCAATACCATCCATCCTTATCCCACCCAGGCCGAAGCGATCCGGCAGGTGGCCGACGCTTACAACCGCACGCGGCTGACGCCCTTTGCGCGATCGATCTTCTCCCGGTTGATGGCCTGGAGGCGCTGACCGCAAACGAGGAGAGGAAGCATCCACTTTCAGGCAGTGTATTAATTCCAGCGACCACTATGTTGCATCTGGTCAAAAAGAGACCCATTTTGGGCGCGGTTCATGCTTGGCAAACAAACATCCATTGTGAAGAAAGGAAGGCCGTGGACGAGCTGTATACGCCGGAAATCAACACGGAAGCATGGGTGGA
>JAGTVD010000165.1 GCA_018224505.1 Desulfatitalea sp.
CCGTGGGGGCGGAACGATATTTCCGAATTTTGCCGATTGTTTTCGGGTTCCCGTAGGGGCGGGTTTCAAACCCGCCCTTACACAAACCCGCCCTTACACAAACCCGCCCCTACACAAACCCGTCCCTACACGAGGCGCCGGATAAACCGCAGCATGCGCTTGGCCACCGCCTCCCGCGTCTGGTGATGGGGGATGTGCCGGGCGCCGGGTACCATGAAGCGTTCGGCTGGGCCGCTCACCCCGGACACGATGGCATCCACCTGGGCCGGCGTCGCGAATTCGTCCGCTTCCCCCTGGATCACCAGCACCGGGCAGCGCACACCGGGCAGCAGTCCCTCCACATTCCAGGGGGCGAAGACATCTGAAAGCCAGGTGTCGGACCAGCGGTAAAAAAGGGGGTCCACGTCCACATCGTGATATTTCTGCAACCGGGGTTTCAGATCGCCTCGGCGGTATGCCGAGACGATATCCCGGATGCCTTGGCGCGTTACATCCTCCACACGGACATGGGCCGCTTCGGTGATGACCCCTGCCACGCCCTCCGGGTAGCGGGCGGCATACATCAAGGCGATGGTGCCGCCGTCGCTGTGGCCGATCAGGATCGATTTGCGGATCCCGCACCGGGACAACACCTGCGGCAGAAACGCCCATGCTTCGCGCTCGATGTACTCCGGATCCACGTCGGACGACGGCAAGGCGTCACTGCGGCCATGGCCCAGCCGGTCGAAAAGCAGCCCCGGCAAACCGCAGGCGGTGACCATTTGCACTGGAAAATCGCCCCACACCAGTATGCTGCCCAGACCTTCGTGTAAAAAGACCAACACCGGCTGCTCCGGGTTTCGAGGACCGGGCGGTTCAAGACGCTGGGCCGCCAGTCGCCGGCCCAGCACGGTGAGTGTTAAATCGGCCGTATGGACGGCCGCTGGGGAGGATGGATGGGTCATCATTGATTTGTATAACCAATTGGGGTCGGGTTTCAAGGGGGTGGGCCTTTCCGGGATGGACATTTGCCGTGATAAAACATAGGATGATTGCAAAACACCTTATTGCCATCGGATAATAACGATGCTTGCCAATGATGCTGACCAACGGCCGCTGTTGGACGTGCGGCGCACCAATACCATTCTATACTGCCGACACTGGTTGCAAGCGGTTGGTTTTTACAGGGATGTGCTGGGTCTGACGGTCCACCACGCCACGGACTGGCTGGTGGAGTTCAAAGTCACGGATAGCGGTTTCGTAAGTATTGCCGACGCATCCCGGACCACCATCGCCTGCGCCGCCGGGAACGGCATCACGCTTTCATGGCAGGTCGACGACGTGGTGGCGCTGCACGGCAAAATGGCTGCTGTCGGCGTCCCGGTGGGCCCCATCCAGTCCAAGTGGGGCGCCCGCGTCTTTTATTTCCACGATCCGGAGGGCCACCGCCTGGAGGCGTGGTCCACATGAAAGGAGGAGGACATGACCATCAGGGTATTGATGACGCGTCGTATTCCGGAACTGACCAGCGGTATGGACCTTTCTATCATGCCCCGGCTCAATGAACTGCTCATCAAGCTGCGCAGTATGGCCAATGTTCAGCCCGGATACATCTCCGGAGAGACCATGCACAATGTGGAGGATACGAGCGAGTACCTGGTGATCGGTACCTGGAAGTCACTGGAGGCCTGGCACAACTGGCTCAAAAATCCCAAGCGGGCGGCGATGGAGGCCGAGATCGACGATCTGCTGGGGACCCCCACGGTATACAGGGTATACAGTTACGATTAGATAAGGGAACCCTTAATCCCCCTACCCCACGAACTTGCGCCGCAGAATGGTATCCTTTTGCCAGCGCCGGTCATCGCGCCGGGGGTGCTGCAGGTTGTAGTGCAGGCCGCGGCTCTCCTTGCGATGGCTGGCGCACTGGATGATCAGATCGGCCACGGTGGCGATGTTGCGCAATTCGATCAGATCGGGCACCACCGTAAAGTGCCAGTAGTAGTCGTGGATTTCATTCTGAATGAATTCGATGCGCCGGCGGGCGCGCTCCAGCCGCTTGTCCGAACGGACGATACCCACATAATTCCACATCAGGCGACGAATTTCGTCCCAGCCATGGGTGACCATGATCATCTCGTCACTGTCGCTGGTGCCCACATCATCCCACGGCGGCAACGGTTGCGGCGATTGGCCGGCGTTGGCCTTGAGCTGTTCGACCACCGCTTGGGCGGCGGCTTCGGCATAAACCAGGGCTTCGAGCAAGGAGTTGCTGGCCAGCCGGTTGGCACCGTGTAACCCGGTGCAGGCGGTTTCGCCCACGGCATAGAGATTGTTAATGTCGGTGCGGCCATGGATGTCGGTCACCACACCGCCGCACATGTAATGGGCCGCCGGCACCACGGGAATGGGATCCCGGGTGATGTCGATCCCGAACTCCAGACACTTGGCGTGGATGTTGGGAAACCGCTCGCGGATCAAATCCGCGGGCTTGTGGGTGATGTCCAGGAAAACCGAATCGGCGCCGCTTTTTTTCAATTCGGTGTCGATGGCCCGGGCCACCACATCCCGACAGGCCAGATCTTTCTGGGGCGCGTAATCAGCCATGAAGGGCCGCCCCTTTTGGTCGATCAGGATAGCCCCCTCGCCGCGCACCGCTTCAGAGATCAAAAAGTTCTTGGCCTTGGGATTGTAGAGGCACGTGGGGTGAAACTGAACAAACTCCAGGTTGGCCACGGTGGCGCCGGCCCGGTAGGCCATGGCGATACCATCGCCGGTGGCGATGTCGGGGTTGCTGGTATACAGATAGACCTTGCCCGCACCGCCGGTGGCCAACAGCGTGATGGCGGCGGCAAAGGTGTTGACTTTTTGGGTGCTGCGCTCGATCACATAGGCGCCGACGCAGAAATCCTCGTGGGTGGTGGTGACCATACCGCGCTTGATCCGGGTGGAGCGGGTGATCAAATCGATGGCGATATGGTTTTCGAACAAGCGGATGTTGGGGTGCTGGCGCACCCGGTCCAACAGCACTTGCTCCACTTCGCGGCCGGTCATGTCGTGGGCGTGGACAATTCGGTTGCGGCTATGACCCCCTTCGCGGCCCAGATCGAAGGTCGTGCCCTCCGGTTGGCCGGCCGTCGAGTCGGTCTGACGGTTGAAACGCACCCCCATTGCGATCAGTTCGTTGATGCGCGCCGGCCCGCCATTGACCACCCGCTCGACCACGTCCACATTGCACAATCCGTCGCCTGCGGCCAGGGTATCCTGTACATGCAGATCAAAACTATCCGACGCACCGAAGACTGACGCGATGCCGCCCTGGGCCAGATTGGTATTGCTGTCCACGGCTTTTTTCTTGGTCACCAGCGCCACGGTGCCGTGATCGGCCACCTTCAGGGCGAACATCAACCCGGCCACGCCGCTGCCGATCACCAGAACGTCTGTCGTCACATCGGCCAATGCTGTCCACCCCCATTGAATTTTCACTGCACACTACCGACGAAGCCGGACCCTACATCAGCGGAGACCGCCGTTTGGGTTTTTTGAGAATGAATCCGGCAATAAACCCAACGATCACCAAACCGCCGCCATAGAGCAGCCCCTGGTAGAGCTGGCTGTTGGTCACCTGGTTGAGTGCACTTTCAAATTCATCGGACCGGGTACGGGCCTCGGCCAAGGCGTTTTGGATCTGTTCAAATTCGGATTTCAACGACAAAAATTCAGCGGATTCCTGCTTCAACGCCTCGTGGGCGGTCTCGATGGTTTCCAGCTGCTGCTGGGTCTGGGCAAGGGTTTCGGTCAAGCCGCGGTTTTCCGCGGTCAATTCCGATGCCCGTTCCTGCAGGGCGCTGTTTTGGCTCATCACCTCGGCATGCCGACGCTCCAGGCGCTCCAACTGCATGGCGCTGGGCATCTTGTCCGTCAGGTAGCGTGTCAGCACCCACCCCTCCCGACCGTTGGACAGCCGTACCATGGACCACTCGTCGCCGGGGGTGACCAACTCCACGTTGCGACCGGTGGGCACCAGTGAGATGATGCGGTGCTCCGTACTCTGGCCGGAGCGCATGGGCACTTCGAACTCTTCAGAAATATAACGGGTCGCGGCCATTCCGGTGCCAAGGCTGTATACGAGGCACAACCCGGCCAATAGCGCTGTCTGCAATAACCGTTTCATTGGACAAACTCTCCCTTGGAATCTGTGATTGAAGGGCGCGCCACCCGACACCTGAACCGGGCAGCATGTCACGATCCTGCCTTCCCGGACGCAACGGCACCCTCGGGCGGGTGGCTGGCGCAGACCCGCATGGGCAGGTCCGCATGTCATCGGCGGCAATGCCATACGATGGGTCCCCGGCTGCGAAACAAAGCGTATTCTTTGAAGAAAAGCAACCCTTCTGTCAATATTTTCTTTGAAACCTGTGCCCTGTGTGATATTTTGTTACTAATTTCAGTATCAAAGGGCAAGCTATCCATCATGATCGCATACGATTTGCAATGTGACAACGGGCATCGCTTCGAAGGCTGGTTCGAGGATGCCGGGGCCTATGAGAAGCAGCGCCGACAGGGCCACCTGAATTGCCCGGTGTGCAATTCAGAAGAAGTGGTTCGCGTTCCGTCCACCTTTGCCATCAAAGGGATCAAGGGGGGCGCCGCCCGTCCGGCCAAAGCGCACAGCGCCGCCGAGGCCGCGGTGGTGGCTCAAGCGGTGATGGAATATGTGGAGCGCCAATTCGACAACGTAGGCCCGGATTTCACCTCTGAAGCCCTGAAAATTCATTATGGTGTGAGCGAACCGCGCAACATCCGCGGCACCAGTACCGCCCGGGAAGAAGAAACGCTGCGCCAGGAGGGGGTCGAATTCTTCAAGGTGCCCCTGCCACACCCCACCCCGGACAAACCCGACCCGCCCGAATCGGATAACTGACCCGGAATTTGAAATCCTCAGCGCGTTAGCCGCCAGCTCAGCAATGAGCGCCGGCGACGGGGCTGGTCCGCCTGCACGGCAACCTGAACCGCTTTGACCGAACCCACCAGGATCACGGTCCGCCGTGCGCGGGTCAGCGCCGTGTAGAGCAAATTGCGCTGAAGCATGATGTAGTGCTGGGTGACCATGGGCAGCACGATCACCGGGTACTCCGAACCCTGGGATTTGTGGACCGTTATGGCGTAAGCCAGGGACAACTCGTCCAGATCGGCCTGGTCGTAGGTGACACGGCGCCCATCAAAATCCACCACCAGCCGCACCTTGTCGGCGTCGAGTTCATCGACGATACCGATCTCGCCGTTGAACACCTCCTTTTGATAGTTGTTCCGCAGATGCATCACCTTGTCGCCGCGGCAATACCGGCCGGCCAGGGGTTTTTGCGCCTTGAGCCGGGGGTTCAGGCCCGCCTGCAACATCCCGTTGAGCCGCAACGTGCCCACATCGCCCTTGTGCATGGGGCTCAGTACCTGTACTTGGCGCACCGGGTCCAGCGCCAGTTGATCGGGGATGTGACGGGTGCACAGGGCTACGATGGTCCGGGCCGCGGCTGCGGGCCCGTCGGCAGCGATGAAGGTGAAAGGCGCCAGGGGGTCCCCGGGTGCCACGGGGACCAGTTCAGGCAATTCACCGTGCCGCACCTTGTGGGCGTTGGCGATGATGGGGCTTTGGGCGGCCTGTCGGAACACCTCTTCCAGGGCAAAGGTGCTGATCTGCCCGGATTCGATCAGGTCGGCCAGGACATTGCCCGGACCCACCGACGGCAGCTGGAATTCATCGCCTACCAGGATCAATCGGGTTTGCGGATGCAGCGCATCGAGCAGGTGACCCATCAATACGGCGTCGACCATGGAGACCTCGTCCACCACCAGCGCTTCGGTATCCAGCGGGTCGTCCTGGTCGCGCTCGAAGCGCCCTTCGGCCAGGTTGTAGCCCAACAGTTTGTGCAGAGTGGCCGCCGGGCGGCCCGTCACTTCGGCCATGCGCCGGGCGGCCCGGCCCGTTGGGGCAGCCAGCAGATACGGGATGCCCATAGCCTCGAAGATGGCCGCCATGGCCCGGATCAGGGTGGTTTTGCCGGTTCCCGGACCGCCCGTCACAATGACCACCCGGTTCCGGAGCACCCCCTCGAGCACCGCCTGTTGGGTTCCCGAGAGTTCAATGGCCATGCGCCGGACCACGGTCTCCATGATCCGGGGGGCCGCCGCGCTCGGGGCGGACATGGCAATTTCCTGCACCATGAGCCGCAGACGCCGGGCGACCCCCTGTTCCGCAGCAAAAAGGGGCGGCAGGTAGACCGGCGCTTCGGGCGCTTCGGGACATGCCACGATGCACTGCTCCCCGGCCAACTGATCCAAACTGTCCCGAACGGCATGGTAATCCAGCTCGAAAGCGCTGGCACAGCGCTCTTCCAGTGCTTGCCGGGGCACGAACATATGGCCCTCTTCTCTGGCCTCTTCAAGCAGATACTGCAAGCAGGCCCGCGCGCGCTGGCTGTCGTCCATCGGCGGGTCGCCATGGCGTGCAAGGGCATCGAAGATGTAAAAACCGGTACGGGGGATTTCAGCAACCAGGCGCTCCGGGTCGTTGCGCACGACTTGCAGGGCCTGGGGACCGAATTGCTTGAACACCCGCATGGCATGGGCCGGCTGAACGCCTCGATCTTGAAGAAACTGCATCAGGGCGCGCACCTGATGATGGTCCTGCCAGGCTTCTCCGATCCGCCGGGCCGTTTCGGGACCAATGCCGCGCACTTCCGCCAACCGGTGGGGCTGCTGTTCGATAACGGTCAGTGTGTCGGCCTGGAAGTGGTTCAAGAGCCGTTCGGCTGTTTTCGGTCCGATGCCCTTGATCAGTCCCAATGCCAGGAACCGGCGGATCTCCTCGACCCCGGCGGGCAGCAGCAGTTCGAACCGGGTGACGCTGAATTGCTGCCCGTAGCGCGGATGGGTCTGCCAATCACCGCTCAACCGCAGGGTTTCACCGGGCCGGGGATCGGGCATGTGGCCCAGAACGGTAACCAGGGTGGTCTGACGGGTGGGACGGAACTTGGCGATAATGAAGGGACTGTCCGGGCTGCGATAGGTGATGCGCTCGATCCGGCCTTCCAAGGTGGTGGCGTGGTCCTGCATGGCCGGCGGTTACCCCTTCTTGCCTGGCCCAATGGTTTGGGCAACGATCAGCCGGGCGGCGGCAAGCAGGTCGGCCACAACGGCATCGGGGTGGATCCGCTCCGCGGCCAGCTCCCGTTCGGCGGCTTCGCCGTTGCCGGTGCGCACCAGGATGGTGGCGCCGCAACCGGCATTGCGGCCACAGCGGATATCCTTGGCGCTGTCTCCGATCATGACGGTCTGTGCCGGATCGATGCCATATTGCTGCCGGGCCTGGAAAATCAAACCGGGCTTGGGTTTGCGGCAATCGCAGTTCTCATCCGGACGGTGGGGGCAGAAAAAGACAGCCTCGATACGCCCACCCGCCCCGGCCACGGCGGACCGCATCCGGTGGTGTATCTCTTCAAGCACTTCCAGGGGCACCATGCTCCGCTGGATCATGGATTGGTTGGTGATAACAATGAGGTGGTAACCGTGCCGGGTCAGCAGGGTGATGGCCTCCAGGCTTCCGGGCAGAAACCGGAACTCCGCCCAGCGCTTGATATAATCAGGGGAATCGTCGTTGATCACCCCGTCCCGGTCGAGGAATATGACCTTGTCCAGCATCATTCCGCGACGAGAAACGTCTCGGGAAACCCGTTGGCCCTGAGGTACGCTTCGTAGGCCGCGGCCTCCTCCAAGTCGGTTTCCAGGCCCAGACGCACACGGTAGAAGGTGCGTTCACCATCGGTGAATGGGGTCATGTGAACGTTGTCGTAGGTCTGGGCCAATGTTTGTACGAACCGTTCGGCGTTGGCGCGCTCGGAGAAGGCGCCGACCTGGAAAGTGAAGTTGCCGTGGTAGTAATCCACGGGCATATATTTTTGAGGCTCACCGGCACCTTGTTGATCCACCGGCACCCCTAAAGCGACCACGCGCACCGGCGCCGTGCCCGGCCGCACCACATCCAACGCCTGGGCCGCGGCATAGGAGAGATCGATAATACGGGCTTTGGCAAAGGGGCCCCGGTCGTTGACGAGCAAATCCACACTGCGGTTGTTGGTCAGGTTCCGCACCCGCACGTAGGTCCCCAGGGGCAAGGTTTTGTGGGCGGCGGTCATGGCGTGCATGTCATAGATTTCGCCACTGGATGTTTTGCGGCCATGGAACTCCTCGCCGTACCAGGAAGCCACCCCTTCCTCCTCGTAGCCGCGGGCATCCACCATGGGTTGGTACCACACCCCGAAGACCCGGTAGGGCCGGGGCTGACCCGGCGCCGTTGGGGGCGCGGGCGTCGGTGCCGGTGCCGGTACGGGCGCGGGTGGCGGCAACACCGAGCAGGCCTGCAGGAATAAACCCAACGCCAACACCCACCCACCCATGCACCAGTACCCGCTGCGCTTCTTCACCACGCCATCCAACCCTTTCCCCGCCCGAACGCATCCATCTCATTCAAACAAATCGATGCCGCAAGACCTTAGCAACGCCCTTATTCGATCGCGAGCTTCACTACATCCATCATCTTGTCCACAAAGTGAAACTGTATGTCATTTTTCACCTTGCCGGCGATGTCCAGCAGGTCCTTTTCGTTCTCCTTGCACATGATGATGGTCTTGATGCCCGCCCGGTGGGCCGCCAGCACCTTCTCCTTGATGCCACCCACGGGCAGCACCTGGCCGCGCAGGGTGATCTCACCGGTCATGGCCAGATCCTTGTGGATCTTGCGATTGGTAAGCAGCGACACCAGGGCGGTGAGCATGGTCACACCGGCCGAGGGGCCGTCCTTGGGAATGGCGCCGGCCGGGACGTGGATATGGATATCGTGCTGGTCGAAAAAGTCCTCGGCAATCTTGAGCTCCTTGGCGTGGGAGCGGATGAAGCTCAGGGCGGCGGTGGCCGACTCCTTCATCACATCCCCCAGTTGCCCGGTGAGCGTCAATCCCTTCTTGCCCTTCATGGCCGTGGCTTCGATGAACAGCAGATCACCGCCCACGGGGGTCCAGGCCAACCCCATGGCCACGCCGGGCGTGGACATGCGGCTCTTGGCTTCGGCGGTGAAGCGCACGGGCCCCAGGTACTCGGTCACATCCTCCACTTTGATGGCGGCTTTCTTGATTTTGCCTTCGGCGACTTTTGTGGCCACACCCCGGCAGATGGTGGCGATTTCACGCTCCAGGTTGCGCAGCCCCGCCTCCCGGGTGTAGCCCGAGATCACCTTGCGGATGGTGCCTACGGTGAAAGTGATTTCGTTGGCCTTCAGGCCGTTCTCCTTGCGCTGGCGGGGCACCAGATAGCGCTGGGCGATCTTGACCTTTTCATCCTCGGTGTATCCCAGCAACTGAATCACCTCCATACGGTCCCGGAGGGCCGAGGGGATGGTGTCCAGCATGTTGGCGGTGCAGATGAACATCACCTTGGAAAGATCGAAAGGAACGTCCAGGTAGTGGTCCGAAAAGCTGTGATTTTGCTCCGGGTCCAGCACCTCCAGCAGAGCCGACGAGGGGTCGCCGCGAAAATCGCTGCCCACTTTGTCGATCTCATCGAGCATGAAGATGGGATTGTTGGAACCCACACGACGCAACCCCTGGATAATACGGCCGGGCAACGCACCCACGTAGGTGCGGCGGTGGCCGCGGATTTCGGCTTCATCGCGTACCCCGCCCAGGGAAATCCGGTGAAATTTACGGCCCAGGGCCCGGGCGATGGAGGCGCCCAGAGAGGTTTTGCCCGTACCCGGCGGACCGAACAGGCACAAAATGGGCCCTTTGGAATCGGGTTTGAGTTTGCGCACCGCCAGATATTCGATGATGCGTCGCTTGGGCTTTTCCAGACCGAAATGGTCGTCGTCCAGCACCTTGCGCGCTTTGGCAATGTCCAGGTTGTCGACGGTGTTCTGATTCCAGGGCAGCTCGGTCAGCCAGTCCAGATAGGTGAGGGCCACCGTGTACTCGGCTGAGGAGGGGTGCATCTTGGCCAGACGGTCCAGTTCGCGTTCGGCTTCCTTGACCGCCACTTCGGGCAGTCCGCGCTCCTGGATTTTGGCGCGATACTCTTCCACCTCCAATCCACCTTCATCGGTTTCGCCCAACTCCTCCTTGATGGCCTTGAGCTGCTGGCGCAGGTAGTATTCGCGCTGCCGTTTGTCCATGTCGCCCTTGACCTGGCTCTGAATCTTATTGCCCAGTTCCAGGATGCTGAGCTGGTGATTCACCAGTTTGGTCACCATCTTCAATCGCTTGGTGGCATCCTGGACCTCCAGCACCCGTTGTTTCTCCTCGACACTTGAATTGATGGTGGAGGCGATCATGTCGGCCAGGGTGCCCGGCTCCTTGATGGAGTTGGCCATCTGCCCGATCTCCGGCGGCAGTCCCGGTGAAAGCTCCACAATGCGGGCGAACTGCTTGACCACGTTGGCCATCAGCGCCGAAGTTTCGTCGTTTTCGTGTTCGATATCCTCGAAGTGGTCCACCTCGGCCTGCAGGTAGGGCTTGCCGTCCACATAGGACTTGATGGAGAAACGGCTCAATCCCTGGACCAGCATCTGGGCACGGTTGTCCTCGGTTTTGGCCATTTTGAGGATCAGGGCACTGCACCCGATGGCGGCCATGTCGCTCTTCTTGTCAGGCCGCGATTTTTCCTCTTTTTTGGATACCACCAGACCGATGATGCGGTTGCGGGCCATGGCCTCGTCCACCAATTTGATGGAGTCGCCCTGCATCACCACCAGGGGCAACACCATTTTAGGGAACAGGGCCGCGTCGTAAAGGGGCAGAATAGGCAGTGTGGTGGGCAGATTCTCAGCGCTATAATCCACCGAAGGCTTGCTTTCTTCGGACATTAAGACCTCCTTCTGGCCGTTTGGGGGCTTGCGTGCATCCGTGATACCATTCTTCGCACATTGGGAACGATCATGCGGCCGGCGGACCGGATATGCTGCGCCTATCCGTCGGAGATGGTGACTTTATGGGTTTTACGGGGTGGCATTTTGACCATCCGCAGAGCGAGCAACCCATCGGTGAAGTTGCTGGAGACCACTTCCGGATCAATGGCCGAAGGCAGGTAGATGACCCGCTCGAACCGGCCGTAACGGATCTCGGCCAGGCGATAAGCCCCTTCGGCGGGCTTGGGCAACTCCTTGCGCACACCATGAATGCGAACCGCTTTACTGTTGACCTCGATTTCCAGATTTTCCTTTTCCACACCCGCCAACTCCGCCCAGATGAACACCTCTTTCTCGGTTTCATAGATATCCATCTGGGGTACCCAGCCGCAATCCTTGCAGGCAAACATGGGGTTGACCGGACGGGGTCGGAAGATATCCTGGAGCGTCCTCTCGAAGTGAGACCCGAAGCGATCGAATTCATCACCAAATCGAATTTTGATATAGTCCATGGGCGACTCCTGCTTGTTGAAGGGTGTCGACCCCGCCACACATTTGGCTTTCTCAAACGCCGCGGCGCGGAGCAAACGGCCCTTGGGACTTGGAAAGGCGTGCTACGTAAGGGCTTATAAATTGGCCGTAAAATAGCATCACGATTGACTTTTGTAAAGGGTTGACAGCGCGTCCCAGGTGATTAAATTCGGCCTTTGATTCAATCCCTTATCGGCAAGTCCAAGGAGGTGCTGTCATGTCGGTGGTCAAATGGGACCCGTTTAAAAACATCGCAACGCTGCAAGGCCGGATCAACCGCCTGTTCGAAGATGCCTTCCCCCGGTCCGCCA
>JAGTVD010000166.1 GCA_018224505.1 Desulfatitalea sp.
ACCGGTCGCAGTTTGGTCATCTGCTCGATGGTGGTGTCGGCCCGTGGGTTTTCGTCCTGGGTGACCATCACCGGATCGCCCTTGCGCTGGGGGATGGGTACGGGCACCATTTCATCCGAAAACTTGTCGGCCGCGATGGCCGCACAGGCTTTCTGATGGCTCTCCAGGGCCCATTGGTCGCACTCTTGCCGGGTGACCTGCTCAACTTGGGCGGCGGTTTCAGCCCACGCCATCATGGAGGGCAGGAGGCCGAATCGCTTTTCCGGTTGGGACATCACGCGGGCACGCTGGATGCGATCGTAGAAGGGTAGCCCCCAGATTTTCAGATCCCCATGGCCCCGGGGCATACCTTTTTCACCGCCGACGCCCCACTTGATGCTGCCGGGTAGATAGAATTCGGCATTGCTCATGCTTTCGGCGCCGCCTGCCACAACGATCTCCGCCTGTCCGGACTGAATCAGGGCGGCGGCCGTACGTACCACGGCCAGACCGGTGCAGCAGCGTTGGTCAAGGGTAAGGCCGGGAATCGAATCCGGCCAGCCGGCGGTGAGCAATCCCATACGGGCGATGTTCACATATTCGCCGTTCTGGTAGGATTGCCCGAAAACCACCTCGTCCACCTCGTCCACATTTTCCGGCTTGATTCCGGCCTTTTCGATGGCGGCATTCATGACCAGGGCGGCCAGATCGTACGCTTCGATTGTTTTCAAGGCGCCCATGTACCGGCCCACCGGGGTTCTTACCCCACTGATGATGACAACGTCTTTCATGCGCTTTCCTTTTCCGTTCGATGCGATGAATTAATAGAAACGGCCGCGGCCCGGATCCGCCACCCATTCAATGACGGATCGTCCCGTCGGGCATGCCGGCAAAAGAAGTCTCCGACCATTGCTGCATATCGGCAAGTCGTGCGATGCTGCCGTTGTTTCTGTGCAAGCAAAGGAGCGATTGTCTTTTTGTACCAAAATATGGCACATAACAATATCCGGTGCCAATGTCAATAAGCACACAGCGCGCCTTCAATGGCAATCACGCGCCGGTTCCTACAATAACAACAAACTGTATTCATTTCATAATTGCCAATAATCAAAAAGCACGTGACATTGCCTGACGGGGTCTGGAATACGATAATGTCGAATGGTGTACGCGTTTGAGTCGCAAAATGAGATACCGGAAGATAGACGCCCGTTGTGGACGCAGCGCCCCACCCCCGCTACCGGGAGCACCTCCTATCGTGCAAAAGAGAGGTGGGCCGATCAGCTGCCCAGTGCATTTATCATGCGCGCATTTACATGCAATCACCCTGCGTAGAGTGGCCTGAAGGCTTGCAAGGCACCGGTTGTGGTGCTATGGTGCGACAGCTTTTTGGTGCTGGGAACAATGGGCGGGGCCAACGGGCCCGACCATGCTCGCGGCGCTGAAAAAGCACAAATTTTTCCGGTGCGAGGAGACCACCATGCAGCTGACCATTACCCAAAGCAAGCAGTTGAAAACCAAGCCGGATCCCGAAAAACTGGGTTTCGGCACGCTGTTCACCGATCACATGTTCAGTATGGACTACAATCCGGACGAGGGTTGGCACCATCCGCGAATCGAACCCTACGCACCGTTCACCATGGATCCTTCCACAATGGTCCTGCACTACGGCCAGGGCGTATTCGAGGGACTCAAGGCTTACCGCACCGCCGACGGCCACATCCAACTGTTTCGTCCCCAGGCCAACTTCAAGCGCATGAACTACTCTTGCCAGAAACTGTGTATTCCGGCGTTTGACGAAGCCCTGGCCCTGGATGCCCTCAAACAGTTGCTGCGCCATGAAAAAGAGTGGGTGCCCAACGCGCCGGGTACCTCATTGTATATCCGGCCCACCATCGTGGCCACCGATCCCTATCTGGGCGTGCGGGCCTCGCACACCTACCGCTTTTTTATTATTTTATCGCCGGTGGGGGCTTACTACCCGGAGGGATTCAATCCGATCAAAATAATGGTCACCCGGGAGCATGTGCGGGCGGTGCGCGGCGGTTTGGGCGACACCAAAACCCTGGGCAACTACGCCGCAAGCCTGCTGGCCGGTGAGATGGCGCATCAGGCGGGCTACACCCAGGTGTTGTGGCTCGACGGGGTGGAGCAAAAATTTGTTGAAGAAGTGGGTTCGATGAACATATTATTTGTCATCGACAACACACTGGTCACCCCGATGCTCAACGGCAGCATCCTGCCCGGCATTACCCGGGATTCGGCTCTGGCCCTGGGTCGTCTGTGGAAGATGCCGGTGAGCGAGCGAAAGATCAGCATTGACGAAGTGTTCGAGGCCCATCGGGCCGGTATGCTGACCGAGATTTTCGGTTCGGGTACCGCCGCTGTCATCTCGCCCGTGGGCACTCTCAAATACGAAGAGCAGGTGATTACCGTCGGCCAGGGACAGGCCGGGCCGGTGGCCCAGAAACTGTTCGATGCCATAATGGATATCCAATATGGCAAGGCCGAAGACCCCATGGGATGGGTTGAACCGGTGATGTAGCCGGCGCTCCCGTCCCCCGGTAACGACCAGAGGTAAAGGAGCTTTCATGAAAGTACGCAAAGCCGTATTCCCGGTGGCCGGTCTGGGCACCCGATTCTTGCCGGCGACCAAGGCCATGCCCAAAGAGATGCTGCCCATTGTCGACAAACCGTTGATTCAGTATGCGGTGGAAGAGGCCTTGTCAGCGGGCATTCAGGAGATCATTTTCGTCACCGGACGCAGCAAGCAGGCTATCGAGGACCATTTCGACCACTTCTGCGAATTGGAGCAGACCCTGATGGCCCGCAGCAAGGATGCCCTGTTGAAGGAAATCAACCATCTGGTACCAGAGTCGGGCACCTTTATTTACACGCGTCAGAACGAACCCCTGGGGTTGGGGCATGCCATCTGGTGCGCCCGTCATATCGTCGGCAAAGAGCCGTTCGCCGTTTTGCTGGCGGACGACCTGGTCAAGTCCGACACCCCGGTTCTGGCCCAGATGCTGACGCGTTTCAATGAGCTGCAAGCCTCCATGGTCTGCGTCGAAGAGGTGGACCCCGAAGCGACGGCCAGTTACGGCATTCTGGACGCCGATCCACCCCGGGATCGCCTGACGCGCATCCGGGGGTTGGTGGAAAAGCCCAAACCGTCCGAGGCGCCTTCCAATTTGGCCATCATCGGGCGCTATATTCTGACGCCGGAGATTTTTGATATCCTGGAGCGCAAGGAGACCGGCGCCGGCGGCGAGATCCAGATCACCGACGCCATGGCCCGGCTGCT
>JAGTVD010000167.1 GCA_018224505.1 Desulfatitalea sp.
CGAAACTGGGATCGCCCGTCTTGGCGAAATTGGTCCACATATCCATGGTTGCCTCCGCAACGTCCCGATCGTCCTCGGTC
Source organism: Desulfatitalea sp. (assembly GCA_018224505.1). Lineage (GTDB taxonomy): Bacteria > Desulfobacterota > Desulfobacteria > Desulfobacterales > Desulfosarcinaceae > Desulfatitalea. The sequence goes on from JAGTVD010000167.1 coordinate 81, forward strand.
CACCACTCGGCCTGACCCGGCGTGTAAAGATGCGACGGGTAATTGAAGAGGTATTGGAGTTCGGCACCATGCACAATCGGGAGCGCTCCGCGGCTGAACTTGTAGACATATTGATTTGCCGAAGCGTAACCGGCGCGGAACGGCATGGACGCAATTAAACCTTCGATAAGGTGGGCATTATCCGCGCTCGTACAACCCGACATAAACGGCACATCGGACGGCAGGCCATCCACAATGGAATCATAGCTTGTTTTGGAGGCGTAGTAATCATCGACGGTGGGCCGGTAAACACCCCGATCGATAGTATTATCACTTTCCGCCTTTATGATGGCCGTCCAAGGCAATGCACGGGCCTGCTCAATTGATGTTACACCCAGCAGCCCGAAGATCATTTCTCCCAAGGCTTCGGAATTGGCTTTGACCGATTCGGTCGTCGCGCCAGGATCCGGCACGTATTGCCCGGCCATGGAGATCGCTTTATGGAAAAGCCCCTGCGCCATGGGCGACATCATCAATGAAACAACCTTCCCGCCGCCGCCGGATTGACCGAAAATGGTGACATTGTCCGGGTCACCACCAAACGTGGCGATATTTTCCTGAATCCACTCAAGGGCCACAATCAGGTCCATTTGGCCGTAATTCCCGGAACCGCCATACACCGTCTCCGCTGCGAGCAAGGGATGGGCCAGGTAACCGAGTGCGCCCAGGCGGTGATTGACGGAAACAAGCACCACATCTTTGTCGGTAATGCCTGCCGGGTTGTTATAGAGTGGGGTGTTGGCGGTCAGAATGGTAAAGGCGCCCCCGTGGAACCAAACCATCACCGGCAGATTGGAAGCGCCTCGCGGCGCCGTAATATTCAGATGCAGACAATCTTCGCTGATTGCCCCGCGGCCGTCCAGGTAGGTCCGCAAAGCCGGGTTTTGGGGCGCCTGATTGCCCCAAGCCGTTGCTTCCCGCACGCCCGTCCAAGGTGCCAATGGTTGCGGCGGTCTCCAGCGCAAATCGCCCACGGGCGGCTGCGCGTAAGGAATACCCAACCATTGCCAAGTATTCGCGTTCGGACCATAGCCCCTCAGCGCGCCATGAGTCGTCTCAACAACGATTCTGTCGCTCAGGCTCGCAACCAACTGATCTCGAGCCTCAACGGCCGGTTTCAGTGTGCGTGCCCTGGGATTGCCATCCGTAAATACACCCCCATCGTTCAAGTCGGACAACAGCTCCGTAACGTTTGGATCGGTTAAAAACGCAGCAGCAGACTGGTTGAACGCAATGGCTCTTTCCTTGGATGCCACAACGTCATGGATGGCCGACGGGATCTGGATGCCATTGTTGTTGTCACCATCGGCATCCAAAGTTTGAAGGAGCCCGGCGATATTGATCACCGCCGGATCAGATGCATCTGCCAAAGGAACGAGATCCACCGGCGTTATCTCGTCGGCGCCGGGGGCTGTGCCCAGCGGGACATCGCCCACGGAAAAGGCGACCTCTTCGCCACGCATGTAGCGGAACGCTCCAGAAGCATCAGTACGTGCTTCCACCAGACGCGGTGTATTATAGCTCAACCCTGACACACGGCTGTTGGCAAAGACACCCGTGAGCGGAAACCCTTCCATCAGGCCGTTTCGCATCGCGATAGTACCATCCTGGGCGATTTCCAGAAATTCTTCAGCGGCACTCGTCAGCGGCTGCCAATCAATCTCGCCCGGAATCCCGGGGTTGCCGGTGCGGGCAAAATTGGTCCACATGGTCATCATTGCATCTGCGATTCGCACATCCGCATCGGTCCACTCAATCGGCATCGACGGATCATGACCGATAATAGGAATTGATTTGTTGAAAACATAGGGCAACTCACCACTATGGGGCGTCAAAAAGCCCTGTTTTCCTGCAGCATCGGTAACACGGCTGAACACGAATGCAAAAACATCCGATTCGAAGTTGTCCGCCATCCAGGGCAATTCACGAGGAAACACTTCAAGGTTATGCGGATTGTCGGCCTGGGTAACGCCTTCAAGCACCGGCACATCGTTCTGCAAACCTGCCTCGAAAATATTGCGTAAAGTATCCGGCAAATACCAACCATCCACGTTGGGCATAAGATTTGCCCAGCCCGGCACACTTCTCGAGACGGCCTCAATTTCCACCCAGCTTTTGGACCGCATAGCAGCCAGCACACTATCCTCGTCGTCGACACCAAGCGCGGCCGACAGAGACGTGCCATAGCTTTCTGCTTGCGCCAAACTGATTTGTTGGGTCGGGCAGGTGTACCGGCTGCTTTGGACGATGGCCTTGTGAAAGAGCCCGTCGGCAAGAGGGCTCGCCAGTAAAAAGTGCACCTTGCCACCACCGCCGGACTGACCGAAAATCGTCACATTGTCGGGGTCCCCGCCGAAAGCCTCAATGTTGGCCTGGACCCACTCGAGGGCCGCGATCAAGTCCATCTGACCGTAATTGCCTGAGCCGCCATAGCCCGATTCTTCGGAAAGCGCGGGATGAGCAAGATAGCCGAAAGGACCCAGTCGATGATTCACGGTAACCAGAACGACCCCCTTACCGGGAAGGGAATCGGGATTGTTGTACAATTTGGTGTTGCCGGTGAGAACACGGAAACCGCCACCGTGCAACCAGACCATAACAGGTAGATTCTCAGCATCCCGGGGGGCGGTGATGTTTAAGTATAAGCAATCCTCGCTCATTCCACCCTCGCCGTACACCACCCATGCGGGTGGAGAGGGCGCCTGATTACCCCAGGCAGTGGCTTCACGAACCCCCTCCCACGACTCGGGCGGTTGCGGCGGCCGCCAGCGCAAATCGTCAATAGGCGGCTTTGCGTAAGGAACACCCAGCCACTGCCAGGTATCATCGGTGGGGCCGTAACCGCGCAGCATACCATAAGAGGTCTCAACAACAATCCTGTCGCCGCGAGAGGCCCCGAGGTGATCCTGTGCCTGGGAGGCGGTCTTCAAAGTCCGGGGTATTGGATTGGCGTCGAGGAAAACATTTGCCCCATTGAGGGTGGCCAGCAGATTCGTGATGGCGGGATCGTTCGTGAAGTTTTCCAAAGATTGGTTGAAGTTGATCGGGTCGGCCGCCGAAACGAGGGCCGCGATATCTTCGGTAATCTGTATCCCGTTGTTAAGGTCACCATCGGCATCCAACGTTTGAAGCAGGCGTGCAATATTGATGACTTCGGGATTGGTCGAATCAACGGCCCCCGCTACCAGATCGATGGGTGTGACCACATCTTTTCCCGGAGCTGCACCGATGATAAAGTTCCCAATGGAAAAAGTGACGGCATCACCATCCTTGAAGTACCGGAATGTTCCACTTTCATCCGTGAGACCTTCAAATCCGCCAGTTGAATACGAAAGCCCTTGTACAGGACTGTCCAGAAAGACACCGCTCAAGGTGGGTTCCCCCGAGGGCGGCGCAGGGTCCGATGAAGAACTGCACCCGTTACCGATGATCAGTAGCAGCCCAAGAAACAGAACAGCCATATTAACCCCGTGCCGGCCGCGAACGAAAAACCGTTTGAACGATTTACTCATAAAGATTCCCTCCTTTTTCGATGAGCGTTGATGGTCCTGTGGGCGTATTTAAAATGGACGTAACTCAACACACCCACTGTGGATGAATGCTTTCTTCCCGGGACGAATTAGGAAAGACGCTGCATATCATTCTCAAAGGTTTTTCGATCTTCCATGACGGGCAGACGATAAAGTCACTTTTAAGTGCCCTTTTACGATCAACGAAGTTACGGTTCTTCATCCTGAAAAGGTCGACAGGGAATTACTTGGATGAATTCATCGTTTGAGAATTATTCTAAATTTTTGCCAATTATTCATCCATTTTTCTGCCGACTACATGGAATAAAATTTTCATGAATCGAAAAGGTTAAAAATGGCACACGGAAATTAATTAGCTTCAGCAAATAAACGCGCCATAGCCAATGCAAAAACAGCACCAAGCCGTGAATTATCGGAGTTAACACTTATCTATCTGTATTTATATCAAATATTACAGGGTAGGCCGTTGAGGAAGATAGGCATTGGGAGTTGTAAAGTGTGGCATGTGACATGGTCAAGCCACACATAAGTGTGACATGTCTCATTCTTCAATGTGTTCGGATGATCGAGCCTTGCTGATTTTACGATAAATGGTCCTTCGGTTGATTCCCAGCACCCGCGCAGCCCTCGACTTATTCCCATTCGTCGATTTCAATGCCTCGAAGATTTCATGAGTTTGTAACCGAACTTTTTTTTGGCTGCCCGCAAACGTTGGCTTGTCGAATCGCTCATATTCAATTATTTCCATTGGGAAGTGATCAAGAGTCAAAATATTCCCGTTTGAGAACACAAACGCGTGTTCCATTGCATGTTCCAGTTCCCTGACATTTCCCGGCCAAGGATAACCCATCAGTTTGGCCAGAACCTCATTACCAACGCCCTTGATGGATTTGTTGAATTTAATGTTAAATAATCGGCAGAAATGGGCCGCCAATAACGGTAAGTCCTCTATTCGTTCCCGCAAAGGAGGCAATCTAATCTCAACGACTTTTATACGATAATAAAGATCCTCTCGAAACTCACCGTTGTGTACCTTCTCTCTCAAATCCTTATTCGTGCATGCAATCATGCGCACATCAACATGCTGTGGAATGGACTCTCCAACACGCTCAAAGGCCTTTTCCTGTAGAACACGCAACAGCTTTAATTGAATAAGGGGTGTGACATCACCAATTTCATCTATCAAGATGGTCCCATTGTTTGCAGCCTGGAATCGTCCCTCTCTATCCCTGAAGGCACCCGTAAATGCTCCTTTCACATGACCAAAAAGCTCGCTCTCAAGCAAGCTTTCTGAAAGTGCCGAGCAATTTATGGCAACGAACGGTTTACAAGACCTGCTTCCGCCATAGTGAAGCGCTCTTGCAACAAGTTCCTTGCCAGTACCACTTTCCCCGCTAATCAATACCGTGGTCTCCAGACTGGTTAATACTTCTAATAGGTCATAGATTTCTTGCATTCTTTTACTTTTTCCAATGATATTTTGAAAGCGATACCTTTCTTGTAATTCTTTTTCTAGACCGAGCAGTCTGGTCATATCCCTAATTACCAATACGGCACCCATGAAGTCATCATTCGGTCCCAATAGTGGAGAACTGGTTACATTGACGACTTGTTGAGGTCTATCTTGTCGGTTGCACCTGATTTGATGTTCTTTGATCGTGGTCTTTTTCAACAATGTATTTTTCAAAACGGCTTGGCAGGATTTGCTGCATGAGAGGGTCGGCCTCAAGAATGGCAACCCAATCAATCTCTCGTAAGCGATCGAGCAAATGGCACTTGTTTGCTTGTTCATATCAATGAGGCGTCCATGGGTGTCTATGGCGACAATACCCTCTTTTACACTTCCAAAAATTGCCTCCAAACGACATCGATGGTTCACCAGTGCCTGTTCGGTTTGCTTGCGGTCTGTTATATCATTCCATATGCCGCGAAACCCGATAATGCGCCCTTCTTTCTCCTTTGGTGAGATGGAACACTCAATAATTCTCTTTTCTCCGCTTTTGAGCAAAATTTCGTGAACAAAATTCTTCACGGGCACTTTGGAGGTGTATACTTTATTGTAGACGAGATAAACTTGCTTTATGGTGCGTTTTTCTAAGAAGACTTTATAATTCATCCCGATAAGTTCTTCGATTGAACGACGGGTCATTGATAGAGTTGATTTGTTGGCGAAAGTAATGTTGCCGGAAAGATCAAATTCCGTATACCCATCCGGTATCTCATCAATTATTTTACGATATTGTTCTTGGGACTCCTTTAGGGCTTTTTCGATATTATGGTATTTTTCAGATTCAGTGCATCGTTTTTCCATTTGGTCAGCCTCAGTTTTTACTATATTGCAAGTCACTATTTCGCCGGTGGACCTTGTCGTATAGACAACTGAATGGCTCGGTTAAGCGCGAAGCCGATTCATCGCTCGAGGCACATGCCCCCATGGTGGTTGACTTCAATGCTGAAGCGGTAGGCCGAGGCCATAATAAAAGCCCCCCGCGCCCACACACCCTTGCAGAGAATACCTTTCATGGCCGATGGCTGCACTCTACGCTACATCGGCAAACGGGTCAAGACCCCAATAGACTGCTTCCGGCGTCCGGTCGTCAAGCGCTTGAAGCAAATGAGCGCGATAGTTGAAGTCAAACCAATATGGCAGACTATCTCGCAGTTGGCTGCCGGTATCGAAAGGTTGGTCTTATAGCCCAAACGCCTCTCCCACGGTCATCGACATATGAACCAGCCGCAGCGGTCATCGACTGGCATGTGACGGGGCTTTTGCCGCTGGGCCCCGAGCTGACCGCGGATTCGCGCTGCCGTCTGGTGCAGGGCGATTTTTTGCCCTGGCGGCTTCGGACACAGGGTTGGATCCCCAAGCGCCCGGACGGCGTTTCGATGCCGCACGCGCCGAGCCGGTCACCTTCTACAATCCGCTGCTGGACCGGGAGGCCACCCAGACAGTGTATCTGGCGGGCACGACGGAGGGGTAAGACCTTGTTGGAAGGTCAGGTAGCACTGCCTGCAGCATTTCGAACCCTTACTTTCCGCTCACCATCCGCACAGCGGCTTTCTTTTCAAAGCGAAGATATCCGCATTTTCAATGCACCATGCGGTCATGCCCCTTCCACTCCCGTTCGCGGAGTTTGTACTTCTGAATCTTGCCGGTAGCGGTCTTGGGCAGCTCGCCGAATTCTACGTATTTGGGAGCCTTGAATCGGGCCAGGTGGGTTTTGCAGAATTCGATGATCTCCTCGGGCTTCGGTTGAGTGCCGGGTTTAAGCACCACGAAGGCCTTGGGCACCTCGCCCCACTTGGGGTCGGGCACCGGGATCACGGCGACTTCCAGGATATCGGGGTGCCGGAACAAGACACTTTCCACCTCCACGGTGGAGATGTTTTCACCCCCGCTGATGATGATGTCCTTCTTGCGATCCATGATCTGGATGTAGTTGTCCGGGTGCATGACCGCCAGATCGCCGCTGTGAAACCATCCGCCTTCGAAGGCGCTTTTGGTGGCCTCGGGATCTTTGTAATAGCCCAGCATGACATTGTTGCCGCGCATAACGATCTCCCCCATGGTCTGACCGTCACGCGGAACGGGCTGCATCGTGACGGGGTCCACCACATCCATGTGGTGGGCCACGATGTACGCCACACCCTGACGTGCTTTGAGGCGGGCCTTTTCGTCCTCTGGCAGATGGTCCCACTTGGCCTGCCACTGACAGACGCTGTGGGGGCCGTACACCTCGGTCAGACCGTAGGTCTGGGTGATGTTGGCGCCGATGTTTTCCATGTTCTCGATCACCGTGGGAGCGGGTGGTGCGCCGGCGGTCATGATCTCCAGGTGTTTGTGGAGACGGATGGCGTTTTCGGTGGCGTAGGCGGACATGCCGATGAGGATGGTGGGCGCCGCGCACAGGTGAGTCACCCCCTCCTTGGCGACGGTACTGAAGATCTCCTCGGGCACCACCTTGCGCAGGCACACATGGGTGGCCCCCATGGCGGTGATGCCCCAGGTGAAGCACCAGCCGTTACAGTGGAACATGGGCAGGGTCCAGAGGTAGACGCTGCGGGCGTTGGTGCCGAATTCCAACTGCTCGCCGATGGCGTTGAGATAGGCGCCGCGGTGCTGGTACATCACCCCTTTGGGCCGGCCGGTGGTGCCGCTGGTGTAGTTGATGGTGATGATGTCCAGCTCATTGTCCACGGCCAGGGCGACCGGCGTGGTGGCCTCGGCCGCCAGCAACGCCTCGTACTCCGGCCCCGGCAATGGTTTGTCGGCACTGATGTCGCAGATGTTCACATAGGTCTGGACCTTGGGCAGCCGATCCATGACCGGCTGCACCAGCCCCGCGAATTCATTGTCCACATAGACTGCCTTGGCGTCCGAATGATCGATGATGTAAGCTACCTCGTTGGCCGACAGGCGGATATTGACACTGACCAGGGCCGCCCCGATCAGCGGCACGGCGTAGTGGGCTTCGAGCATGGGGGGCGTATTGGGACAGACGAAAGCCACCTTGTCGCCTTTGCCGATCCCTTGTCGCTGCAGGGCCCGGGCCAGTTGGTAGACGCGATCGATAAACTGGCCATAGGTGCGGCACTGGTCGCCATAAATAACGGCCACCTTGTCGGGAAAGACCAAAGCGCTGCGAATCAGGAACTGGACCGGACTGAGCACGTCGTAATGGACGCTGGGTTCAGGCATGGCGGATTCCTTTCCTTTGACTGATATTATGTTCAGAATTCGAGGGCATTGTAACAAACTAGATTGAATTCGGTCAATGGAAACAGCGCTTGCATTGATCCTCTCTACAGATACCTTGCCTTCCCCTTGGAACCCCGACGGCCTTGTGATAGCGTATGGGGCTGCTGGCGCTTGGCGATCACGGCAACCTGGCCGGATCAAAGGGCAAGCGCATCACCAGAAAAGTGGCTTGCATGGACCTCACCGACGAACAAAAGGAGATCGTCGCTCGCGACCTTCGGTCCGGCGAGATCCTGAAGATCATGGCATTTGCCGGTACCGGCAAAACGTCCACCCTGGTGGACTATACCCGGTCCCGGCCCCATCTGCGCTTCCTGTACCTGGCGTTCAACAAGAGCGTGCAGCAGGAAGCGGCGGAAAAATTTCCACCCCACGTCACCTGCCGCACGTCCCATGCCCTGGCCTTCCGCTCCCATGGCCACCGACACAAGAACCGGCTGGTGGCAGGTTTTAAAGCCAACACGGTCATGGCGGTGCTGCAGCTGAGCCACTATGAGGATGCCCGATTTACCATCGACACTTTGTACAACTACCTGATCTCGGAGGCGCCGCGGGTCAACCGGAGCCACATTCCTTTGCAGGCCAGAGCGTTTTACCAACAGCGCCAGGGCACGATGCCCGATTTTGTGGCACTGGCCAACCGGCTCGGGCGGTTGATGTGCGACGGCTCGGATCCGCGCATCGGGATGCTGCACGATGGCTACCTGAAGCTGTACCAGCTGTCCCGCCCGCGATTGCCCTTCGACTGTGTTTTGCTGGACGAAGCCCAGGATATCAATCCGGTCACCGCTGCGCTGGTGCTGGCGCAGACCGAAGCCGAACCCGACGGTGCGCCGCCTGCGTCCTTGATCGTGGTCGGCGACAGTCACCAGCAGATCTACAGCTTTCGCGGCGCCCGGGATGCATTGCCGCATATCCGCGCCACCCACACCCGGTTTCTGACGCGCAGTTTTCGGTTCGGCAACAACATCGCCGCCGTGGCCAATATGGTGCTGCGGGTCTTCAAAGGGGAGCGGCGGCGCATCGTGGGCACCGTGCGCTGCGAGCCCAAACCGCCCTGGGATCCCCGCCGCTGCACGTTCATCGCCCGCACCAATGCTGCCTTGTTCGACAAGGCCGCGCAGTTGCACCGCACCCACCGGATCGGCTTCGTCGGCGGCGCCCGGGGATACCGGTTGCACCTGCTCAAGGATGTCTACTATCTGTTCACCCGCAAGCCCCGGAGCATCATCGACCCTTACATCCGCGGATTCAATGACTACAACGATTTGAAGACCTACGCGGCGGCCGTGGAAGACATTGAACTGCTGAGCATCTGCAAAGTGGTGGAGAACCACCCGAGCGAACTGCCGACGATGGTCGATGGCATCATGGCCAAGGCGGTGGATCCCGTCCAGGCGGAGGTGGTTTTAACCACCGCGCACAAAGCCAAAGGACTCGAATGGCAGAATGTGCTGTTGCTGGACGATTATCCCAAGCTGGTGGCGGGCGGAAAAATGATTGCGCGTTCGGAGATCGATCCGGACGAGATCAACCTGATCTATGTGGCTCTTACCCGCACCATCGCCAATCTGCGCTTCGACAAAGCATGCACCATCCCGGATTTTATCCGCCAGGTACGCAACGACCGCAAGCATGGGAATCAGATATACCCATCGCCGTGATGCCGCTCATTCAACCGGGCGAAGCGCCA
>JAGTVD010000168.1 GCA_018224505.1 Desulfatitalea sp.
GGTCCATGGCGCACAGGGCGTTCAGCAGCGTCTCAACCCCGTAGGTATTGCCTCCGATCCGTTTCGCCACCGTGTCGGCATCCATCTCTTGCCTGCCGATTACCGTGAACAGTGCCAATTTCACGCCCGTGTGCAGAGCACAGGTTTTCCAATAGCTTCCCGACAGTTCGAGCAGGGCGGGTTTGGTCCAGGCGGGTTCTTTCATCGTCGCAGCTCCGTTTGATCGCTTATTGGGCGTCATCTGCTTTTAAACCTCTTCCTTCAATTTGGTCAGGGGGCGTACGCTTTTCAGGAAGATTTTAATCACCGGATACGGACGGTGATGGCATGTTCATGAACCCCATTGTTGCCATACCCCAGCACATTCCAGGAAGCATTCATGGGTTGCTGCTCTCCTCGGGCATCGGTGGCGCGGGCCATAATCGTATAAGCCCCCTCTTTTTCAACGTGCCAGACAAATTGCCATTGCCGCCATGCAAAGGTTTCATGGGGTCCGATGAATTCGGCCGCCTTCCAACTACGACCACCGTCCATAGAGACATCAACCGCCTGGATTCCTTCTTCTCCACCATACGCCGCGCCCAGAATCACGACCGGCCCTGTCGGCAAAACCTCGTCCTGTAAAGGTTGGGTGATGATGGACTTGAGCTTGAGGGAAGTGACAACTTCCCCGGCCTCAGGGGCTTTTCCTTTTTGATAGACGCGATAGACCTTGTCCATGAAGAAACCTTCGAAAGGCCGATCCATCAGCGTGATCCGTTGCAGCCACTTGACGCAATTGGCGCCGGTCCAACCAAGGGCCAATGCTCTGAGTGGATACCCGTGCTTTAAGGGCAGCGGTTCACCGTTCATTTCATAGGCCAGCAGGCTTGAGGACATGGCTTTGTCAAAAGGAATACTGCGAATGAATTTTACCCCGGCAGACCCAAGTGGCTTGTCGAGCCCCTCAAAAGCCACGTGTTTCGTTGTGAGGCCGGGTTGTGCCCTGTTCAGTATATCCTTCAGCCATACGCCGCCGAACACTGCGTTGCCCGCGCCGCCAATGGTCCAGGGGTTTCCCGTGGCTTTTTCTGCGAGCAGAGAGCGCCCGTTGCCGGAACACTCGAGTGTATTGGAAACGATCGCCTTCGGCATCCGGAGGATTTGGTCGAACGTCATGTCCAACGGCATCGCCACTTCGCCATCAATTCTCAGTCGCCACTCTTGGAGCGAAATTTTTTCTGAGGGGATCTCGCTTTGATTGCGATCGAAGAAGACTGCGTTGGCCGTTATCCAGGAACGAAGCGACGGAATTGGTGTTTCCGCATTCAGCGGCCTTTCGGACATGATCCGCATCTTGTTTTCCATGATTGCATCTCCATTCCGGTGTTGTTGAAAAAACCATAACCGTTGGATGGGAAAAAGGTCAACCGTATCTTACTGAAAACGCCTGCATGCTTCCGGGTGCTTTGACGGCGCCACCGGTGCCGCCCGGCCATTGCACACCTATCACATAAACGTCCGTATAATGTCTGCGAGGTGTCGGGCCCAGTGCGAATACGCCGCCGGCCCCGGATGAAATCCATCGGCGGCCATGAAATCCGGTTCAGGGGGGAAGTCGTGCGACACCACACGACAGCCGCCGCAGCCTGTAAAATGGTGTTCCAGTGCAAGATTCAGGCGCTTGGCGCGCTCGCCCAGGTACCATCTCAAAGGCTGCGGCAACGCTGGAAACAAGTGCATCGGCGGAACGCTGGACAGTAGGATGTGCCGACAATCGAATTTCCTGTTCGCAATATCGATAAGCTGTTCATGGCGTGAGATCCACTTTTTCACGGAGGTTCCCCGGGTGGTGTCATTGACGCCTACAGACACCACGACGACATCCGCCTTTCCAGGCGCTGCCGTCGCCAGAAGGGCCAGCACATCCTTGATGGTACGGCCGGTTTGGGCATCCAGCTTCCAGGTGACCCTGAAATCCCCGCCAAGAAAGGCAACGAGCCGGCCCGACAAGGCTTGTCGCTGACACCGGGCACCCACACCCGCGGCGGCCGAGTCGCCGATAATCATCAGGCGCAGGTCCCGTCCGGACCCGAAAATACCCGACCGCTCACCCGGCGGCTCGGGCAGCCTGGGTGTCACCCGACGCACATGAAGTGCCTGGGCAAGCAACAGCGGCATCATCAGGATTGCGAAAGCATAGCCATTGTCCCGCATCACGGCGTCGCCCCCCTGTTATCCAAGTGAATTGTGTCCTGTGCAGATGTCTGCCAACGACATGAGCACCTGACAGTTGCCTGGGCGGCAGGGCCCATGGCATTCGAAAACAATTGCGCAATGGCTGCAAACGGATTATGGGCGCAGTTGTTTCCATTTTCAAGCCCTTCTGTGGTAGTCTAATCGCATGGATCCAGTTGAGATGACATCGGGGTGCCGGCTCAAATGCGACGACCGGCTGCGCCGGCAAATCCAGTGCCGGCTTCAAGCGTTTGCCCACAAGGACCACGACCAGAGCCGCTTGCGGCAAGCGGCGGTGGCGATTACCGTGGTGGACGTCGACCAGAGTTCATACGGAGAAGAGATATCCTCTTGCCGCGTCCATGCGGCGGACGCCGCCATCATTTTGACCCGGCGCTCGCCCCTTCTCAAGCACCATGCCGGCCAATGGGCCTTGCCCGGCGGGCGATCGGAGCAGGGAGAGACCCCTGAGGACACCGCTTTGCGGGAGCTCCAGGAGGAGGTCGGCCTCTCCTTGACCCGGGACCGTATCCTGGGCCGTTTGGATGATTTCACCACCCGCTCCGGGTTCATTATGACCCCCATCGTGTTCTGGGGTGGGCCGGAAGTGGACTTACAGGCCGACCCCCGGGAGGTGCGATCCATACACCGGATTCCCATTCGGGAGTTCCTGCGGCCCGATGCGCCGATATTGGAGGATCAACCCTCCCACCCGCACCCGATCCTCTACATGCCGGTGGGCAACAGCTGGATCGCCTCCCCCACTGCTGCCCTGCTTTACCAGTTCAGGGAGGTGGCCATATTGGGCAACCCAACCCGCGTGGCTCACTTTGACCAGCCGCGGTTCGCCTGGCGTTGAGTACCCCTTGAACTTTCAAAAACAACCCCGCAACCGGTCGAGGCCGGGAAAGACCGATCCATGAAGCTGATGCGTCTGATCCACCAAGCCACCGTGAGCACCCTGACCCTTCCGCCCCATCACTCAACCAACGGTTACCTGATCGGCGGCGACGGCGAGGCCTTGCTCATCGACCCCATTTTCCAACAGGGCAACCCCCTGGACACCTGTTTGCAGGAAAACCGCATCCGCTCCATACGATATGCCGCCGTCACCCATCCGCACCCGGACCACCATGGCGGTATCGACCCATTATTGAGCCGGCACGGGGGCCGACTATTGTGCCACCGGGACACCGCCGAACCCACGGTGTTCCGCCTGACCGACGGTGCCCGGCTCAAGCCGCTCTCGGGCGGTGAAAGCATTGAAGCCGGTCCTTACACCTTGCAGGTGCTGCATACACCGGGCCACTCACCCGCCCATCTCTGTTTTTACATCCCGCAGGAGGGAATTCTGTTTTCAGGCGACACGATCCTGGGCCGCGGCACCTCCATCATTTCACCCCCCGAGGGCGACATGGCCGACTACATCACCACCCTCCGCACCCTGGCCGCCATGGATATCCGCATCATATGCCCCGCCCACGGTCCAGTCATTACCGAAGGCGTCCGGGAGCGCATCGACTGGTACATCGCCCATCGCATGATGCGGGAGGCGCGGGTCGTGGAAGCCCTGAAGGAAGGCCTCTCAACCCCCTCCCTAATCACCCGCCGGATCTACGATGAAGCCGATTTCCGCATGCATGGCCACGACCTGCAGCCACGGGCGGAAAGGACCGTGCTGGCACACCTGGAAAAACTGGAAAAGGAGGGCGCGGTGGTCCGGCAGGCCAATGCAGACAGCCCCCATTTCCGCATCGTGTGATCGCTTCGCCCTTTCAAACATCGCGGCACCCTGAAAAAGCGCCCCTCAAAGCCGTAGCGGCCGATGTATGGCAACGATCTGTATTCCTACCCAAACCTCGCAGGGGCGGGTTTCACGGCCGCCCGCGTAGTTCACGTAAGTAAAGGGCATTGAGTGTGACTTTGCACTATCCGCCCTTTACTTTGGTCCATCGCGTCGTAGGTTTTTACCTGTACCTATTGAGAAATCGGGTGATCACTCAGCAGGACAGCCTGCAATCGCTCGTCGGAACCATTATTATGCCTTCAAATCGCGGGCACCATGTGCCATGCGATTCGGATGAGGCGATAGAGGAGGCATCATGCGCACCAAATCTGAAAATGGCAATATCGTTTTCACATTCGCCGTGTTAATCCTATCGGCCCTTTTGGCCATGACCACTTCAGCGCTGGCCGCAGGCAGTCCATCGGTCGGTGCACCCAAATCACGATCTAGTGATGAAAAACGCCAGCAAGCCAATATCCATTTTCGTCAGGGAGAGGCTTATGCTGAAAAGATGCGCTACAAGGAGGCGGCCAGGGAGTATGAAAAGGCCGTTCAAATCGACAGCGGCTATGCCGAGGCCCACAGCAACCTCGGATACAGCTACCGCAAGCAGGGGCTTTACGATGAGGCCGTAGCTTCCTATAAGCGGGCCATTGCGTTAGATCCCGAATTGTCTGAAGCGTATGAATATCTGGGAGAAGCATACGCGGAGATGAAGAAATTTGATCTGGCCGAAGAGCAGTTGCGGGCTCTGAAGCGTCTGGATCCCGATGAGGCAGAAGCGTTGGCGGCCTTCATCCAAAAAATGAAAAAAAGTAGCTATGGATCTAAATAATTGTCTGTCCACAAATTGGCCATTTGTGGATGGGAACTAAACTAAGGGCGGGAGAACCCCGCCCTTTTATTTTTCTCACCTGCTGCCGATCAGAATCGTGAAGAGGAGAGCGTGCCATCGGCATGGGCCCATGCCTGGGAATAGGACTTCATCATTTGGTCGGCCTCGGCGTCACGCCCCTGGGCTTTTAAACTCTGCCCAAGTCCGTAAAGGGAATAGCCGTTGTCACGGTATCTTTTCAAATCCTGCCAATAAACGACCTCCGCCTCGGCCGGATAACCGGCTTCGATCAATACAGCCCCCAAGGTATGGCGCACGGGATAGTACCAATCCGGTGGTTCGTTATACATCAGGCTGTCCTCCAACCGCACCGCCCTCTCCAGGTGGCTGATAGCGGCATCGAAACGTTTCTGCTTGGCAGCCAGTTCACCGGCCAGTACTTCGCTTGCGATTGACATCAGGGTCGGCGCACTGCCAAAGCCGACCATCTCATGGTGAGATGCAGGATCCAGGGCAAGGGCCTTCAGGGCTTCAAGTTCCTTTTGAGCCAGTTTGGGTCGGTCCGTATGCGTATAGGCCATACCGCGGCTGTAGTGCCAGATGCCGGTCATGTATCGCCACTTTGCGGGCGGTTTCGGTTCGGCCAATACCCCTTCCCACTGACCGAAGCGTACCATTGCGAAAAGGGGCATGCTCGCAAAGGTTTGATACAACCCCCAGGTATTTCCGGAGAAATCATCGGGCACTTTCGAGGCCACCTTGCGGGCGGTTGCCAGGGCCTTATCCTGATTGCCCATCATCAGAGCGGCCCAGGCCTGGAAATGGATGTTGTGGGGATAGTATCCGAGCGGATAGATACCCTGGGCGCGGCACTGGACCAGATAGTCCTCGTCGGCTTTGGCCGCCTGGCCGTTCAGTTCGAACGATTCGGCGTAGCGTCCCAATTGCATATAAATATGAGTGGGCATATGAACCAGGTGCCCGGCTCCCGGCGTTAGACCCCGCAAGCGGTCTGCTGCAGCAAGACCGCGGTCCGCGTCGATCGACTCGACGGCATGGATATAATAGTGCAACGCGCCTTCATGGGCCGGGTCGCGCTGCATCACCAACTCCAGCGTTTTCAAGATATCGGGTGTGTGCGGTTTGGGCCGGTTGTCCCGGGTCCAGTAGTCCCATGGGGAAAGATTCATCAAGGCAGCGGCATAGAGCGTGGCGGCATCGCTATCCTCGGGATATTGGGTGTGCAATTTTTTCATGGCCTCCGCATAGGCGGCATCCAGCGGCGCGCGATCGGCCGTCGGGTCTGCAGTGTATCGCTCGGCCAATGCTTCAATATAAGCCTTCTCTTTTGCCGAGGCTTTGTCTTTATGGGCCAGCGCCATTTGAATGGCCTCGTAGGCCTGCGGCACCACCTCGGCGGACATCGGCAGGTTCAAATTGGGACCCAGAACCAACGCCCAGCCCCAGTAGGCCATGGCACATTCCGGATCGTGCCGAACAGCCTCCTTGAAGCTGCGCAGGGCCTCCTGGTGATTGAACGCATAGGTCAACCGAAGCCCTTGATCGAAAAAAAACTGGGCCTTTTCCGACTCTGTGCTGACCGGAAGATGCGTATTGCCGAC
>JAGTVD010000169.1 GCA_018224505.1 Desulfatitalea sp.
AGGGTGGTGGCAATACGCGATGGATCAGCGATCAGGGTGATTGCATGTACCGCAAAGAGATGGCGCGGGGTACCGCTGTGGTCGTTAAGCCGGTGCACCCGGTAGCTGGCGTGTGTCGCTGCGCGCAAAGGGGTCCAAGTGACGCTAAGGGGTGTGCTCCGGGCAGGCCCGCAAACTCACTGCGTTCAGACAGTGCGGGCCGAACAACCCTGCGCACACCCCCAAGCGTCACTAAAACCCCATTGCGGACGCAGCGACACACCCCCGCTACCGGGTGCACCTCCTATTGTGCTATAGCGGACAAGTCATGCAATGGCCGTCAGGCCAGCCCGGAGGGTGGGCGGATCAGCTGCCCGGTACAGGTAGCACGCATAAATTTACAAGTGATCGCGCGGGATAAGCGATTGACACAGTGGACCAAACAGGGTATTGAGCCAATCCTGTAAGCGCATGCGGCCCTTTGGGTTTTGGAGAGGTTGCCGAGTGGCTGAAGGCCCCGCTCTCGAAAAGCGGTATCCCGTTTACCCGGGATCGTGGGTTCGAATCCCACCCTCTCCGCCATTTTCCGCGGTGGCCTCGACCACGGTCGGTGAAAGTCCACAGGACTGCAACGCAAGCAAATGCAAGAGGCTGTTTTGATTTACGGAGAGATGTCCGAGTTGGCCGAAGGAGCACGACTGGAAATCGTGTGTGCTGTTAATAGCGGCACCGAGGGTTCGAATCCCTCTCTCTCCGCCATTTCCCCCTGTTGACCCGCTTCCACTGCTAAACCACCCCGAACGGCTCAAGACTTGATGCTGATGCGTCGATCATTACGCAGTCATCATTTTTTGCACGGCGGGGGTATACCCCCCATCCTCTCCATACACCATCAGCGGCGGGGCCCATATGAGTCCGGGCCGGGCCGCCTTGATGGCATGAACCATGAGCAGCCTGGCCTCTTCCCCTTCGCGGGAGTGAACCGCCTGAAGCCATTTGGGTTCAAGGCCGGCCGAGCGCATCTGCCACAACAGGTCCACCGCGCGCGCGGCGGGGAAAATGGTGGCCAAGCGGCCGCCGGTGCGCAGCATCCGTTTGGCGGTGGCGATCAGTTGGGTCACATCCAACATGATTTCATGCCGCGCCAGGGCCTTTTGGTTGTCGGGGTTGACGCGACCGGTGCAGGACGCCCGGTAGGGCGGGTTGCTGACGACCCAATCAAAGGGTGCGCCGACCTGTCCCGCGGGCAGGTGTCGCATGTCGGCCTGGGAAAGGGAGATCCGCTGGTCCAGGTGATTGGCGGCAATGTTGGTGCGTGCCAGATCCGCCAGCGATTCCTGGATCTCCACGGCGTGAATCTGTACGGTGGGGTGGCGAAATGCCACAATGAGAGAAATCACCCCGCAGCCAGTGCCCAGATCCAGCATCCGATCACCGGGTCGAGGTGTGATGGTGGCCGCCAGCAGGACCGCATCGATGGAGAAGCGGTACCCGTTGCGCAGCTGGTGGACGATCAATCGGCCGTTGAAGAAGGTGTCGCTGGAACGGTCGTCCATGGGCTCAGAAGCTGCCGATTTTCAGCTTGATCCGTTTCACGTGGCCGCCACCCAGATGATGATTGAGGTTGCGGCACATCTCCTGTTCCAGGAAACAGAGGTGATGCAGCCACGAAGAAGCGTCCACATGGACCAGCAGTAAATCGCCTTTGAAGGCGACCGGCCTGGCATGGGCCGCAACGGCCGATCCCACTGCCTGGGGCCACACCTCCCACACTTTAAGCAACGCATGGTCGGTGGCCGGCCGGCACTGGCGCAACACCGTATCGATCACATCGCCGATGGGTGCGAACGTTTTACGATGGGGGCGCTTTTCGGACACTGTTTTCCTTTTGATGGATGGGCACTAACAAGAAAGCACCTCGGAGGATACCGCTCGCCGATGGTGCTTTTCTATGGCCTGCCGTTATGCGCAATCGCGGCAAACATTATTTGCCCTTTCTGCGCTGGTGACGCGTACGCGCCAGCAGCTTGCGATGTTTGTGCTTTCTCATCTTTTTCCGTCGTTTTTTTATGACACTGCCCAATGGCTCACCTCCTTTCCGTTCACGATGAAGTATCCGGCCTACATACCACCAGTGGAAACGGAATGTCCATAGCTTTTTCGGTTTGATATGACGGGGCATGTATGGTATGGGCCCGCAATGGTATCCTTTCAGCAACGATCGCGATTCACCGGCGACCAACTGCAGATCATCAACCAGGCCGTCACGATGGCCGAGGAGCTGGTCAGCAATCACTATAAAATGTCAGCCAGTCAATGGCTCCACCGCCGCTACGACGTTAAAACCCTGTCGGAATTGACCGCCCACGAAATTGTGGATGGACCCTTTGCCCAGATCATCCGCTACGAAGGCCAGCGCATGGGCTCGGCCCTGGGTTCGGATGCATACGATTTTTACAAGATCTGCCTGCAGGACCATGCTATATTGACCGCTCTGAATACGCACGATCAATTGTCACTGTTGCCGTTCGCCCTTTATATCATATGCCACGAACTGGTTCACATTGTGCGCTTCAGCAAGTTCATCCAAAATTTTGACGCCACAGCCGATGAAAAGCTGGCTGAGGAACACCGTGTCCATGCCATCACACATCAGATCCTCGCACCGGTGCACTTGCCGGGGATCGAACCCGTGATAGCCTATTACGCGCGGTGGCGAACCCCCCTGGAGAACCTGGGGGCCCCATAACTTTTATTGAAAACCGATGCTTGACATTAAAAATTCATACACTATATTTTGCCAAATTTCATAGATGACGGGCAACAAGCGATACACGGTCGCGAAGGCCTTGTCCGACATCAAGTAAGGTTGCGTTCAAGAGCGCATGTTACAACTGATATTGAAGCGGATCACAAGTGAGCCCCACCGTAGGGAGATCACAATCGCGCGCAAGGAGGTTTTTTAGGAAATGCCGATCTATGAGTACCAATGCGAACAGTGCGGTGCCGTTCTGGAAGCGCTGCAGAAAATCTCTGAAAAACCATTGAACAAATGCACACAATGTTCGGGAAAGCTGCACAAGCTCATCTCCCAGAGCGCTTTTCATTTGAAGGGTTCCGGCTGGTATGTGACGGACTATGCCGGGAAATCAAAAAATTCAGACAGCAACAGCAACAAAGACGACAGTACATCCACCAGCAGTGCCTCCTCCGGCGAATCCAAGTCGGCCGATCCACCCAAGACAAGCAGTGACGCTTAGTCCGTGGCCAATAAGGGACATGGAGGGGGCCTTGGTATACGCGAGCCAGCCAACCACGTATGCAAAGAGTTGATGCTTTGGCACCGGAGAGATGTATGCGTCGATTCGACCGTGGTGGTTCCCTTTTCGAACGGTTCCTTATTCGTTTATGATTGCGAAACTTTTCCATATCCCGACGAAGGGGGGTGACCGCGACCGAGTACCGAACCGATACCACTAAAAATTTGCCGATCAAAAGGGCGCTCTAACGATGCCCCTTTTCAAAATCAAGACCAAATCTAAAAGGAGATGAAGCACAATGAAACTCAGACCACTGCATGACCGTATTCTCGTTCAAAGGGTTGCGGAAGAAACCACCACCAAGGGCGGCATTATCATTCCGGATACAGCCAAAGAAAAACCGGCCGAGGGCAAAGTGATCGCCGTGGGCAATGGCAAAATAGGCGATGACGGCAAACGCATCCCCCTGGAGATCAAGGCCGGTGACCGGATCCTGTTCGGAAAGTACTCCGGTACGGAAGTCAAGATCGAAGGTGAAGAGTACCTGATTATGCGTGAAGACGACGTTCTTGGCGTCATTGCCTAAGCAACCCAATTGCAACGAGAAGTAATGGAGGATATCAAATGACTGCGAAAATTATCAAGTATGACATGAAAGCCCGCGAAGCGATGCTCAAGGGCGTCAAGACGCTCGCCGATGCCGTTGTGGTTACCTTGGGACCCAAAGGCCGTAACGTGGTAATCGACAAATCCTGGGGCTCCCCCACCGTCACTAAAGATGGCGTCACCGTGGCCAAAGAGATCGAACTGGAGGACAAGTTCGAAAATATGGGCGCTCAAATGGTCAAGGAAGTGGCCAGCAAGACGAGCGACATGGCCGGCGACGGCACCACCACCGCCACGGTTCTGGCACGCGCCATTTACGAGGAAGGCCAAAAGCTGGTGGCCGCCGGCAACAATCCCATGGCCATCAAGCGCGGCATTGAAAAAGCCGTCGAGACCGCTGTCAAAGAACTGCACAGGATGAGCAAACCGACCAAGGATCAGCGCGAAATCGCCCAGGTCGGCACCATCTCCGCCAACAACGACGAAACCATCGGCAACATCATCGCCGAGGCCATGAACAAGGTGGGCAAGGAAGGCGTCATCACCGTGGAAGAGGCCAAATCCATGGAGACCACATTGGAAGTGGTCGAAGGCATGCAGTTTGACCGCGGCTATCTCTCCCCCTATTTCGTCACCGATCCCGAAAAGATGGTCTGCTCCCTGGAAGATCCCTACATTCTGATCAACGAGAAGAAGGTCAGCAACATGAAAGACTTGCTGCCCATTCTGGAGCAAGTGGCCAAAATGGGCAAACCCCTTGTGATCATCGCCGAGGATGTGGACGGCGAAGCGCTGGCCACCCTGGTGGTCAACAAACTGCGCGGCACCCTGCAAGTCTCCGCGGTCAAGGCACCGGGCTTCGGTGATCGCCGCAAGGCCATGCTCGAAGATATCGCCATCCTGACCGGCGGCCAGGTGGTGTCCGAAGACCTGGGCATTAAACTGGAAAACCTCACCCTGTCCGACCTGGGCAAGGCCAAACGCATTTCCATCGACAAAGACAACACCACCATCGTTGATGGCGCCGGCGCCCGCAGCGCCCTGGAAGGCCGGGTCAAACAGATCCGGGCGCAGATCGAAGAAACCACTTCGGACTATGACCGTGAGAAACTGCAAGAGCGCCTGGCCAAACTGATCGGCGGCGTGGCGGTGATCAATGTGGGCGCATTCACCGAGACCGAGATGAAGGAAAAGAAAGCGCGCGTGGAAGACGCTTTGAATGCCACCCGGGCCGCTGTCGAGGAAGGCATCGTACCCGGCGGCGGCGTCGCACTGGTGCGCACACTGCCCGCCCTGGACAAAATCAAAATTAAAGCCGACCAGAAACTGGGCGTCAAGGTGGTCATGCGCGCCATCGAAGAACCCCTGCGCCAGATCGCCAACAATGCCGGTTTCGAAGGCTCCGTGGTGATTGACAAGGTCAAGAGTGGCGAAGGTTCATTCGGCTACAACGCCGACACCAACACCTACGAAGATCTGATCGAAGCGGGCGTGATCGACCCCACCAAAGTGGTCCGCTTTGCCCTTCAGAACGCCGGCAGTGTGGCCGCTCTGATGCTGACCACCGAGGCTATGATCGCCGAGAAGCCCGATGACAAATCCGACCCGATGCCGGGCGGCGGCGGCGGCGGAATGGGTGGCATGGGCGGCATGGGCGGCATGGGCGGCATGATGTAATCCGTCTATGAGCCAATAAAGCCGTGATCGACCAACCGTAATGCAATCTCCGCGTCCCCTGGACGCGGAGATTTTTTTATTATGCAAGAATATACACGCACCGAACACCAATCCAGACACCTGCCACTTTTGCAAAGATCGCCGCCTCTCCAGATTCTTTCCTGATACGAATTTGCACCGCACCCTGACTTTCGGCGCGCATTTTGCATAATACTGTCCAGGCACAGGTTCGCCATTTTTTTGGCGCCTATAGCTGATTTGCGTGAATACCAAAGCCACGCGATTTACGCGGAAGTGATAGAAAACTTGACAATCGACCATGAACCAGGTTACTGAAATCAATAACAAAGTAATCGCCTATGAATCGAAAACATTAATTGATGGGGATCTGGCCAATGAAAATCAAGATGCAACGCCTGAGTTTGGTAAGCCTGTTCTTTTTCTTCGGATGGGCGCTGATCGCTGCCGGCCATGCCATGGCCGCCGAAGCACAGATCAGCCAGGATGTCGAATACGAAGCCGGTTTCTACTATACCGTTCAAAAAGGGGACACGTTGTGGGATCTCTCCCAGCGATTCAGTGACAGTCCCTGGCAATGGCCGGACCTTTGGCGGGAAAACAAACAACTGCCCAATCCCCACTGGATCTATCCCGGTGAGCGCATCCGCTTGTTCCGCAAGTCGGACCAGCACCGGCAAGAGACACCCGCAACACCCGCTGCGCCACGCGTGGAGAGCGCCCCGCCAGCCGATCTGCCGCCCCTCCAGGTGGATTATATGTATTCCAGTGTCGACCGTGTCGGCTTCATCCGCAAACCGGCCGTGCAATCCGTCGGCATTATTTTTAAGAGCGAAGACGACAAAAAATTGATCAGCGAAAACGACCTGGTCTATGTACGCCATCCGGATAACCACAAAACCAACGCCTTCATGCCCGGCACCCGATTCACCGTTTACAAGACGCGCCAACCCAATAATGATAGAGATGCCCTGCGCATTTACGGGGACCAGCACTATTTTCTGGGCGTCGTGGAGATCGTTAAAAGCGATCGGGAGTATGCCATCGCCAAAGTGATGAAATCATTTAACGCCATCAGCGTTGGCGATCTACTGATGCCCTATGAGGCCCGCCAACCGACCATCCCCGTGGTGGACAGCACGCCCGGCATCAAGGGGCAGATCATCGCTTCGGAAGAACAAACACGGATCATGGGCGATCGCTTCATCGCCTTCATCGACAAAGGAACGGACGATCGCATCCTTCCCGGCCAGGTGTACACCATCCAGCAGGAGCACAGCGCCCGGACAGGCGGGCGGTCCATCGTGCTGGAACCGGTGGCCATCGGATCCCTGTTGGTCTTGCGCACTGAAAAGAACACCTCCACGGTCATCATCACAGACAGCAGACGCGCCATCGAGCCGGGGCAGCCGATCAGCACGCCCTGATTTTCAGATGACATCCAAAAACAAAGGCGGTTTCCGACTTCATCCTCCGGAAACCGCCTCTTTTTTTCCTGATCACAACCGAATATCAACGCCTCTTCTTCACATTAGGTTTTAACCTTCCAGCCCTGCCACTAACCCCAATACTGCAAAAGCCGGAGGGCTTCAGAGCCAAGGCGTCAAGGTTGCCGCCGTAGTATAAACTACTGCAAGCCCTTGGCAACGCCGGATATGAAGTCCTCCGGCTTTTGCAACATTGGGGTTAATGCTCCCACGTCACGCGCAACACTTCCTGATGGGTCGTCATGCCCTGCAACAGCTTTTCGATGGCGCTTTCCCGCAGGGTCCGCATCCCCTCTTCCCGGGCTTTGTTGCGGATGGCGGCCACATCGGCGGCAGCGGTGGTCAAACGCCGCAACGCCTCGCTGAACGGCATCATTTCCACGACGCAGGTGCGGCCCAGATAGCCTGTGCCGCGACACTTTTCGCATCCCCGGCCGCGCGCCAGCGTCAACGGACCGTCGCGGCCCACATCCAACCCGATGGATCTAAGCGCCTCGCCGGTGATTTCGTAGGATTCCTTGCAGTAATTGCAGATCTTACGGAGAAGACGCTGGGACAAGACGCCAACGAGCGTGGCCTGGATCAAAAAATGGGGCAGGCCCAGATCGAGCAGTCGCATGATGGCCGAAGGCGCGTCGTTGGTGTGGAGTGTGGACAGCACCAGGTGGCCGGTCAGGGCGGCTTGAATGGCGTTTTCGGCGGTGGCCAGATCGCGCATTTCGCCGATCATGATCACATCCGGGTCCTGCCGTAGAATGTTGCGCAGCACCGAACCGAATGTAATGCCGATCTGGGTCTGGACGGCGATCTGGTTGAAGCTTTCGTGTACCATCTCGATGGGTTCTTCCACGGTGGTGATGTTGATGGAGGGGCTGTCTATTTTTTTCAGCGTCGAGTAAAGGGTGGTGGACTTGCCGCTGCCGGTGGGGCCGCAGACCAGCAGAATGCCATGGGGCATGGTGATCACATTCTGGTAGCGGTCCAGATCCACCGGTGTAAACCCCAGCTGCGCCAGATCCCGAAAGAGAATATCGGGATCCATGATCCGCATCACCATTTTCTCCCCGAAAGCTACCGGTACGGTGGAGACCCGGATCTCCACCTCCACATCCCCCTTGTCGGTCTTGATACGACCGTCCTGGGGCCTGCGCTTCTCCGCCATATCCATGCGCGCCAGGTTCTTGATACGGCTGACAATGGCCGAATGCACCGCCCGCGGCAACTTGTAGACGGTGTGCAAAACACCGTCGATGCGCATGCGCACCAGGGTGATCTCGCGTTTGGGTTCGATATGGATGTCGCTTGCCTTCTGATCGAAAGCATAAATAAAAAGGTGTTCGACCGCATTGACGATGTGCTGGTCATTGGCGGGCAGTTCGTCGGCGGAGCGCAGGCGCACATACTGTTCCAGATTGCCCAGATCCACGCCGATGCCGCCGAATTGATCCTGGGCGGCGACAATGGAGCGTTTGAACCCGAAAAACTCGTTGATCAGCTTGATGATTTCCGACTTGGGACTGACCACCGCCTGAACCTGCATCTTGCTTGCCATGGTGATGTCATGCAGCACTTCCTCATCGAAAGGATTGGGCATGGCCACCGTCAGCGTCCCATCCTTGATCGCCACCGGCACCACCAGGTGCTTCATTGCAAAGGACCGGGGGATGGTGCTGGTCACCACATTCAAATCCAATTTCAATGGGTCCAGGCGGAAAAAGGGCAGCGCCCAATGCTCGGCCAGAAGCTTGAATATAGTCTCCTCATCCAAGGGGAGTACCGGGTTGTCCAAGCGGCTCAGCTTGAGCGAAGCGAGGACATCCACAATGGTCACAGGATTGCTGATCGCCTCGGATGCGGGTATATGGGCGTATTTCTTCTGTCGGATCCGCTCCAGTTTCTGGATCAGGCCATGCTGTTTGCGCAAAATCTCCTGGGCGCTGGAAGCAGCCAGCATCTTCTTTTTCACAAGGATCTGGCAAACGAGTTCCGCCTGGAAGGGATTAGTGGTGACCATGAACCAGCTTTCCTTTTTTAGGCCACTTGGACCTGAATAGCGCGGATGGCCGGGGCGATCAAGTCCAGCGCCTGCTTGACGCGCCGCTTATGGGCAGGATCGGTGTCCAGGGTCATCAACCGGGACGCGGACTGCGCCAACGTTTTGAGCCGCACCAGGTCTTCAGGGCGTCCCGCACGTGCCATGGCTTTCAGGACGACCCGCAGGTGGTCCATCAAATCGGCCAGAAATCGGCTGTCCATCCGGTGTTTGTAGATCGCGCTGTCTGGATCCCCGTATTCATTGAGGGCCCCGTGAAGTACTTCCCGTGCGGCCGCCCCGCCGGTCAAGGCCATCAACACCAGACCTTCACGCTCCAACGCCAGGAGGGTGGATGGATCCATGTCATCATGGGGCGCCACCAGGGCGCTGCCCCGCACATGCTCGCGCAATCTTTCACGAATGGCGCTGAAATGGGCAAGCAGGCGCACCCGATCGACATCCAAACGCGAGGCGACATGCCGCCGCAGGGATTCGTCCAAGCCGCTGCTTTCATCCAGCACACCCTCCGGGCTGCTGCTGCCGTCATTGGTGGCCCTCCCCTTTTGGCGCATATGGAGCATGCCATTGATCAAGCGGAAAGCGTAGTAAGGTGCGCCTGTCGGAAACCGGGGCACCGACAATAGGTCGGACAGGAGAAAACCCGTCGCTCGCCTGAGGTCTTCCAGCCGCCGGGCCAACAATGCCAGGGCGCTGAGCAGCGCCAACCGTTCCCGGAGGTTGATCGCTCGCCGGAGCAAACACCAAAGCATCTCGAAAACAATCTGACCGAAGGGGGAAAGGGCGTCGAGTCGTTGGTCAAACCCGGATAGATCGAATTCACCGACGTCCCTGAAGCAGCCATCGAGGGCCGCCACAATGGTCTGGATGTCGGAAACGGACGCACGGAAAGGCGCTGCCAACAGCTCCGGGGCACCTTCGCGGCCTTGGGCAATCCAGGCGTCGACGGCCGCCATTTTTTGGCGGGTAAGGATGGCCTCCTGGATCAACACAATCAGCTCCAAGACCCGGGGGTGGACCATGCCCACCATCAACGTCCGCCCAGCATGGGTCATTTTGACGCCTTGGCGCTGCACCACCATTTGCGTCATGAGCGCTTCCGGGAGCTGTTCCAAGCGTCCGTAGAGAAAACCGACCACCCGCTCCATCAACAACGGGTCGCCCAGTTGGCGCTCCAGGCCACGCAGCAATTGGCTTACCGAACCCAGGTATCCCACCAGACCATCGGCCTCCAGTTGCCCGAAATCCACCTTGAACAGCACGCCCATCGCATCTTTCACCGCTGGGTCGGCGCTGTCCAGGTGCAAGGCCAGGTACTGGGCCGAAAAGTCCAACCCCAATGGATCCCTGGCATCGGCGCCCTCCGTGGCCAACGGCGCATTCGGCGCGTCATCGTCCACCGCTGGCGCATGCCCATCGGCCGGGGCTTCGTCCCGCATCGATTGTTCCGGGAGATGCCTTTCAATCGCTCTGCCCGCATCTTCGGGCGCCATCCATGGCAGATTATTGACCTCCACCAACGGTTTGATCAATTGGGAACGGAGACTGCGAACCCCAAAGATGGTGTTGTAGGCATCCTGCGGCCGCCCTTCGTCATCTATGGCGGCCATGCGGTGGAAAGCTTCCGCCTGCTGAATCAATTGACGCATGTTGACCGCCGACAGACCGTTGAGTCCCGCCAGAAGGGTCAAATTGGGATCAGGACGGCCATTGGCATCGCGAATCAGGGGAATAGTCAAAGCACGCCCGAAATAGCGGAATGTAATGGAGCCACCGTTCTCCACCGCCTGACTGAACCGCGCCAGAATATTGAGCGCCAACTGCAACTGATCGTTCTTCTCCGGCGCTTTGGGCGGAATTTGCAGATACAGGGCATGGATCCCTTGCTCGTCCAGGCAGGCAAACGCCTGGTCCAGCGACCGGACCAGATGGGAAGGTCGTTTGCTGCCGGCCTTGGGTGTATCCAGCACGACGCCGCCACGAAAGGCCAGATCCCCGAACAGGATCACATAATCCGGCTTGTGGATGGGCGTTGCGGCGGCCTGACCGATGCGCCGGATAATCAAACCCCCTTCATGCCCCGGCATCCGTTTCAGAATATGCAGGCGGTGCACGATTTGATTGAAAAAGACAGCCGTGGCACCGGCTTTTTGCGTATGGCGGGCATGGGTTAAGAACAGAGCCAGAAGATGGACAAGCTCCATCAGTAGAATCCGCCAAGGATCGGCGGCGGCATGCGGCGTATCGTCCCGACCCCCGGAATCGCCGGGCGACAGCGATGAGGGAACATCCATTGCGATCACGTATGGAGTACCTTGCCTTGCTTTGAGTTGTAACCTTCGTATGGGCTTTGCGCGGCAGACATTCGATAGGCTCCCCCCTGCCGCATCGCCTTGAGATCCAGCGAATAGTCTCTCTATAGTGAAAACGGGTTGCGGTGTCAATTAGCGTGCGTCAATCTAATCCCACCCATCCTGCCGCCAAAACCCCCTGCCCCGGAACTCGCCCCAAAATGGCACCTGAACGAGCTGCCCCCGCTCATCGTGCAAAACGATCGTCTCCACCCGCGATGCCGGCTCGGTTTTGCCCACGACCGGCACCTGACTCAACCGGCCTTCGAAACGGCGCGACAATCCCATGGCGTCCGTCCGCACCGCCACCGGTCCATCGGAAGGGCCGCAAAGATGCAGGATGTTGAGCCAGGAGGCATCCCTTTGTTCGGGAGTCCGGCCGGGGATGAAGGAGATCACCACGGCCGTGCCGCCGCGAATGGTCACGGGGCCGATGACCCGCTCGCCCGGTTCCTTCAGCGGGTCCGCTGCGCCCGGAAAATCGAAAAACCAGCCGGCGGTTGGCGGCGGATCCGAGGTGATTCCCTGTTTGCGATCCGCGCCCTTCCGATCCGGACGTTCGGCCACACCGGCCATCCAGTCACTCAAGCCGCGCACCGCCTGTCCGTCCCGGGTGCCGTGCGTCACCACTTCGCGCCGCACCAGATAACGGCCGGAAGAGAGCCGACCCGCGCGGCGCCCGGTCAAACGGCCCAGGGGAGTGCCCCCCTGCCCGACATCCCAAATGCCATAGATGCTCTGCTGGCGGGTGTCCAACCGGTCCGAGGGCCCCAAAAACCGGCCCGTACCAAACACCACCAGGTAGCCCGATCCCCCCGGGGCGCACCCGCCGCCCATGGCCATCACGTCCGGCCGGCCGGTAATCGGTTGTCCATGCGCCTGGAACAGGGGCTTGGGCAGGTCCCCGTGCGCTGCATCGATGACGCCGTCCCGATTCAAATCATCCCCATGGGCCACACCCCAGCGCCTGGGGTCATCGGCCGTCAGATCGAACTTCCACAAGTTGCCCCGCAGGTCTCCGGCGTAGACATAATCCACCTGCCGATCGAGGGTGACATCCACAAGCGCTGGTATGGAGAGGCCATTGTCACCACCCGCACCGGTATCGATTTTGCGCACCACCTCGCCGTTTAGGGCATCGATCACAACCAAAACGGCCCGGCCGTTGGGGCTGTTGTACCCATTGCCGAAAATCACCACCGGTCGATGACGACCTTCCGGTGCATTGGCGTTGACCACATAGCCTTGCCCGAAGCTGTAACCCATGTCCGGATCCGCCACCACCACAGGTGCCGCCTCCCCATCCCCCGCACCACCACCGCTGGTATCCATGAACGGTGCCGGGGGAGGATACTCCCATCGCACCACCCCGGCGATATCCCGTTCGTAGGCATCGGCACCGATAGCGTCCACGCTGAATTGGGTTTGATAGGGCCCGAGCCCATCCCCTTCCCACGCCCGCCGCCGGCTGCCGATGCGCAAACAGTAATACCCCCTGCCCCCCTTGCCCAATCCGCCCACCAGGTAGGTCCCTCTCTGGTATTGATCTTCCACCACCTCCCCCACATAGGGTGTGCCATCCACAAAGAACCGGTGGTGATCGACATAATCGGGCCGCGCCAGCGCCTTCAGGCGGGCCTGGACCAGATGGGGTACATAGGCGAACCGCTCCCGGCCGCTGCGCGTATCAAAAGCGTGCAGCATCCCGTCATTGGCGCCCACAAAAAGGGTCCGCCCGGCCAGCACCGGCGCCGAATGCACGATATCCCCCAACGGCCCGGCCCGCTCGCGAAACCGTTTCAAATCCAGACCCCGCAAATAGTCCACCAGGTCCCGTGCCGTGCGATCCGCCGCCGAATCACGTACGCCATCCGACCCCAGCATCGCCTTCTGCGCTTCGGACAGTTGATCATACCGAAACGGCACCCCTTCGGGTGCCGCATAGATGCCGCCATAGGTCACGATCCGCCGCGTATCGTGCGTCACGCCCGCCTCATTGAGCCTCTCGGCCGCGCGCCACACCGCCCCTTGCGGGTCCGTGTCCACCGACCCGGTGAAAGAATCGCCTGCAAACGCCAACACATCACCGGTCCAGAGACCCGGCCAGTATCGGGTCTGAAACACCATCCCGCTTTCGGACACCACCTGCCCGCTGACCACCCCTTCCGCGACCGCATCCGCTCCATAACGATCCAGAGGCATATCGCTGATCTCCACCGCCAAGGCGACCGCTCCTCCCCCAACCCCCAATGCGATCCCTGCCATTGTCAGCCACGCCGCCAACCGCATCTTCACGCACCGCACCACCCGACAAACACTTTTACCGCCGACCTCAATACCGCACATAATACCCGATCTCCACCAGGTTCCAGGCCCCATACTTGGTGGACAACCCATAAACCCGGTTCTCGTAAAGCCTCGACCCATCCGTCATCACCAATGATCCCCCCGGCGCCACCCGCCACTCCATCACCGCCATACACGCATCCGGATCCAATGCCCCTTGCAGACAATTGGGAAGGGCGTCCGGTTCATCGATGGTCCAGGCATCCGCATGCCGGAAATCCAAACCTGGCGCCTCCAACCCAAGCCGCGGATGGTGCCAGTGAAACCCGTGCTCCTGCAGATCGACAAGCGCCTCGGCATCGGCCGACAAATTGACCAGCCGCTGCAC
>JAGTVD010000170.1 GCA_018224505.1 Desulfatitalea sp.
AAGACATGTACCGTCCCGCAATGCGGGCCGTGGGCGACTCGCCGGGTGTCTTTACGATTCGGGATCGTGTTGTTCCGGGAAGTAAAGATGAAGATGCGTTCTAAGGGCGAGCCCTAAGGGTTCATTTTTCAGTGCAGCAACGCTGTCGATTCGATAGGGTGTGGGGTGGGTTGGGTGAGTCGTGTCGGCCATGGTGAAAAGGATTGCGGGGTGACTTTACCCGCGAAGTGGTCACAAGCATGAAGTGTGCGGATTGGAAAATCACGGCCCGAGTCGGCCGGTGGGTGGTCGTTCTGTCAGGGATCGGGCTCCTGGTCTGGGGCCTTTTCCTGGCGCTGGACCACGGCTTTCCGCTGCGCTTGCCCGAGGCGCAGGGCCGGGACTTTGCGCAGTTGGTGGTGGATGTCCACGGCAGGCCGCTGCGGGTGTTTCCGGATGCCGATGGTGTGTGGCGCTACCCGGTCTCGGTCCGGGAGGTGGCGCCTTACTACCTGACCGCCCTGTTGACCTATGAGGACCGCTGGTTTTACCACCATCCGGGGATCAACCCCCTGGCGCTGATGAGGGCATTCGGTCAGCGTCTCCAGCACGGGCGTATCGTATCCGGGGGCTCCACCCTCACCATGCAGGTGGCCCGCATTCTGCACCCCCACCCCCGCACGCTCATCGGCAAGACCCGTCAAATGTTCCGCGCATTGCAACTGGAGTGGCATTTTTCCAAAGAGGAGATTCTCACCCTCTACCTCAATCACGCACCGTTCGGCGGAACCGTGGAAGGGGTCCAGGCGGCCAGTTACACCTACCTGGGCAAACCCGCCTCGCAACTGACCCACGCCGAAGCAGCCCTACTCGCCGTGCTGCCCCAGCGCCCCAGCGCCCTGCGCCCCGATCGCCATCCGGAGCGGGCCCGGCTGGCCCGCGACAAAGTGCTGCTGCGGCTCGCCCACACCCGGCGTTGGACGCGACAGGAGATTCACGATGCACGCCAGGAACCGGTAATCGCCCGGTTTGAAACCCGGCCCCTGTTGGCCCCGCTGTTGGCTCACCGGCTGCGCGAAACCCATCCCCGGCGGCCAGTGATCACCACCACCGTGGACAGGCGTCTGCAAACCATGGCCCAAGGCCTGGTGGCGGACCACATCGGCCGCTTTCCGCCGCGAACATCGGCGTCGGTGCTGATCCTGGACAACACCGACCTTGCCGTGAAGGCTTACATCGGCAGTGCCCGCTTCGGCGACGAAACCCGCGCCGGGTACGTGGACATGATCCAGGCGGTCCGTTCGCCGGGCAGCACGCTCAAACCCTTCATCTACGGCCTGGCGCTGGACGATGGCCTGGTGCATGCCGAATCCTTGCTCAGCGACGCCCCCCTGGCCTTTGACGGCTACCGCCCCCAGAATTTCGACAGCCGCTTCATGGGTCCGGTCAGCCTCAGCGACGCCCTTCAACGCTCGCTGAACGTGCCGGCCGTGCAAGTGCTCGCCGAGCTCGGCCCGTCCCGCTGGTATGCCCGCATGCGACATGCCGGACTCGACCTGCAGCTGCCGCCCCACGGTCAGCCCAATCTCTCCCTGGCCCTGGGTGGAGCCGGCGTCTGCCTTGAACAGTTGGCCGGCACCTATGCCGCCCTGGCCCGGGGCGGCCTGGCGGCCCAACCCCGTTTTACCCCCGAACAACCGCTGATCGAACGGCGCCTGCTGTCCGCCGAAGCGGCCTGGATCATTCACCACAGCCTGCGCGCACCCCTGGACCAGTCGGGCGAGCTGTTTCGCCACACCCGCAGCCGGATACCCACCATTGCCCACAAGACCGGCACCAGTTTTGGCCATCGCGATGCCTGGGCCATCGCCGTCACTGCCGCCTACACCGTGGCCGTTTGGGTCGGCCGCCCCGACGGCACGGCGCTGCCGCACAACACCGGCCGTCTTTCCGCCGTCCCTCTGCTGCACCGGTTGTTGTACCTGCTGCCGTCCGACGGCTGGCATCCGCCGCCGCGTCCCCCGAATGTCACAAGCGCCGGCATCTGTTGGCCCCAAGGCACCCTGGCCCAATGGCAACCCCTTGAAGCCTGCCATCGCCGCCACCAGGCCTGGCTCATCGATCAGACCGCGCCGCCCACCCTGCGCGACCCCCTCCAGGCAGCGGGTGAAACCCTGCACCCACAGCTTCGCCTCAGCGCCGGCGGCCGCTACCAACTACCGCCCGGCTGCATGGTCCCGGATGCCGAAATCCGCACCGCCCAGCTCTGGCCGCCCACCCTGGAGCCCTGGTTGCCCGAACGATGGCAGCGCACCACCCAACTACCGCCACCCGACCCGCGCTGCATGCCCGCCACCACAGCCCATGGCCGCCTCCAACTGCACGGCATCCAACCCGATGCCGAGCTCAGTCCGCTGCCCGGGCGCATCCAAATGCCCGACCTGACCCTCACCGCCACCGGTGTCCAAGGCTCGGCCCAATGGTATCTCAACGGCACCTGGCTGGGTCAAACCCCGGCCGGGAGCGATCCCGCGCACCAATGGACCCTCACCGCACCGGGCCCGGGGGAGCAACGGGTATCGGTAATGGACCAGGCCGGTAAATTCGAGCAGGTGCGTTTCCGGATCCTGGCGCCCTGAAGTGCAGCGGCGTCCCTAGTGCCCGGATCCAGTGCCGGGGCGACACCTGGCCGCCTGGGTGAATATTCGACGCTCCTGCCCCCAATGATTGATCTTCAAGTCGGATCAACAACGCCATGCAAAACGATTGTGGGGATACATTGGGCTTATATGGAACCCCGAGCGATCGCATGTCAATTCATGCATGAAATATGAGACTGGGCAGTGGAACGGCCACTAATTTTGCACGATAGGAGGTGCACCCGGCAGCGGGGGTGGGGCGCTGCGTCCGCAATGGGGTTTTAGTGACGCTTGGGGGTGTGCGCAGGGTTGTTCGGCCCGCACTGTCTGAACGCAGTGAGTTTGCGGGCCTACCCGGAGCACACCCC
>JAGTVD010000171.1 GCA_018224505.1 Desulfatitalea sp.
CCGGGTAGGCCCGCAAACTCACTGCGTTCAGACAGTGCGGGCCGAGCGACCCTCCGCACACCCCTAAGCGTCACTAAAACCCCATTGCTGACGCAGCGCCCCACCCCCGCTACCGGGAGCACCTCTTGCTGTGGTAAGGCGAACAGGCAGTCCCGGAGGGTGGGCGGACCAGCGACCTGCAGTTGTATTACTTCTAAATTTACATGCGATCACCATAGTGAAACTGGTGGTAAATCGGGTGGTGATTTGATGGAAGCGCATGGGCAGTCATATATTTACATTGATACAGTGCAGGGTAACGCGGCCATGATCTGATGGTTTCAGCACTTCAGGAGGTGATCCCGGCTGGGGGGTGTGGCGCTGCGTCCGCAATGGTGTTTTAGACCCGGTTTGGGGTGTGCGGAGGGTTGTTCGGCCCGCACTGTCTGAACGAAGTGAGTTTGCGGGCCTACCCGCAGCACACCCCTTACCGGGTCTTAAACGCCGTTGCGTGCAGCGTCACACCCCCCAGACGGGATCACCGGCTCACCATCCACTCGCTCCACCTGCGATCGCCCGGCAGAACGGCCGGCCTAGCCTTGACACCATCGCGTCTTTCTGCCACCATCGCCGCCCGACGCCAACACGCCAACACTGAAACGCCAACCCCGGGAGGCCCCTGCCATGAAAGTGACCCAGATCAAATTGAGCCGTATGGATACCTTCTGCTATCTGGTGGGCGACGAGGTGAGCGGCAAGGGGGCGCTGATCGATCCGGCCTTCGATGTGCCGCGTATCCTGGAAACAGTACGGGCGGCCGGCTTGAGCATCACCCATGTGATCAACACGCACCACCACGCCGACCACACGGCCGGCAATGCCGAGGTGCTGCGGGCCACCGGCGCCCGGTTGTGCATTCACAAGCAGGATGCGCCGGCCCTGGTGAAGC
Source organism: Desulfatitalea sp. (assembly GCA_018224505.1). Taxonomy (GTDB): domain Bacteria; phylum Desulfobacterota; class Desulfobacteria; order Desulfobacterales; family Desulfosarcinaceae; genus Desulfatitalea. The sequence goes on from JAGTVD010000171.1 coordinate 929, forward strand.
TGACCGGCCGGACGTTTGCGCGGGTGCTCGGCGGCAAGGGGTCGCCGGCGGCGCATGTGCTGCTCACTGATGGCGATATCGTGCGCATCGGCGCGATCATGCTGACGGTGTTGCACACCCCCGGTCACACGCCGGGCGGCATTTGCCTGTATGCCACGGGCCATGTCTTCACCGGCGACACCCTCTTTGTGGGCGCGGTGGGCCGCTCCGATATGTCCGGCGGAGACGGCCGCCAACTGATCGAATCCATCCACACCAAAATCTACACGCTGCCGGGAGAAACCATCGTCTGGCCGGGCCACGACTACGGCGACGCCCCCCACTCCACCGTGGCCGCGGAACGGGAATCCAATCCGTTTACGCGGTGACCGGACTCACTTCAATCCCAGCTCCCAGTTCCACCGCCCGGGGCGCTTTTTGATTTGCACGGTTTTGGGGACCGGTTCGTCCAGGTGCACGAAGAGGCGATAGCCGAGTTCGACCAGGGTGTCCTGAATGGGGCGCAGGTCGATGGGCCAGTTGGGGAACACCCAGTGCAGGTTGCCGTAGTGGCTGACCCAGCTCTGTTCCTTGCGCGGGCTTTCGAACGGCTGCCCCGCTTGCAGGTCGTCGGCCACCACCCGGGAGACGCAAAAGGGCCAGTGGCCGAAAATCACCACCCCCAGGGGCAGTACGCTTTTGGTGGCCAGGGCTTCATAATCGGCTTGCCCCAACTCGGGGCTGACGATCACCCCTTGGCCGCCCAGCGATTTAAAGGTGCGGATGGCGATGGGGTTGGCGATGTTGCAAAAGGGGCCGGCCCAGAGGCTCAGGGCGGCGGCGCGCTGAAACAGGGCGACCTGCCACGGGGCGTTGAGCACGAAGCGCTCGGCCCCCTGGGCCATAACGGTATGGATCAACTGGCGCCACTGCTCCTCTTCGTCGGGCCAGATGACCGGCGGCAGCCACCACCAGGCGTGGGCGATCTGGGCTTCCGGCATGGCCTGCAGCGCTTCGGGGGAGAGCCAGACGGCCAGTGTGGTCTTGCGCATGCGATTGCCGGGCTGGCGCAGCACCTGCATCAGGCGCACCCGGGGCTTTTTGGGGCTGCCCGGCGGCAGGCGCAGGTTGAAGGCCGAGGACTCCTCTTCCGGCAGGTTCGGTTTGATCACCAGGCGGCTTTCCACCTTTTTCATGGCGTCGGCCAGGTAGGGCTCGCGGCGGTCGATCAAAAAGACCGGCGTACCTTTGACGGGCGCGCGTCCTCTGGGGATCTTGAAGAAGAATTTGCCGCCCTTGGGCACGCTTTTGGGCAGATCGAAGGTCTGGTGCCAGGTGTCGTCCTCGTACCCTACCCTGACCCTGTCCCCTTCAAGCAGCTCCATGCGCGGTTCGATGAACGGTTTCTCCCGGTCGCCGCGCACGGTGCCCACCATCAGGCCGGAGCCGGTGTCGATCTGGGTGTCGATGGGGTTCTGGGGCCGCTGGGGCAGAAAATTGTAGTGGGTGCCGGGCCGTCCGAGGGCATTTTCCAACAGCCCGACGGCGGATTTTTTGGCCTGGGGGTCCTGGCCCTCGTCCCGCAGCATCTTGTAAGCCGCCACGGTGTAGTAGACGTAGTGGGGGCCTTTTTTGCGCCCTTCGATCTTCCAGGCCCGCACCTGGGGGATCTCGGCCAGCACCTTGACCAGCACGTCCAGGCTGAAATCCTGGCAGGCAAAAAAGCGTTGGGCCGATTCGCCCTGGGCGTAGCGGCGGCGGCAGGGCTGCACGCAATGGCCCCGCAGGCCGCTTTTACCGCCCATGAAGCTGCTCCAGTAGCAGCGCCCCGAGACCCCGTAGCACAGCGCGCCGTGCACGAACAGCTCCAGGCCCAGGTCGGGCGGGCAGGCGGCGGCCATCTGCTTGATCTCGTCCACGTTCAGCTCCCTGGGCAGCACCACGCGCTGCACGTTCAGGGTGGTGCCCAGGCGGGAGAGCACCGCGGGATGGGTCACATTGGCCAGGGTGGACAGGTGCACCTCGCCGGTAAAACCCACCTGCCGGGCCAGGGCCGGCACCGCCAGGTCCTGGACGATCAGCGCGTCGGGGGTGGCGTGGCGGTTGATCCAGTCGAGCAGGCGCCCCAGGGGCAAAAGTTCATCCGGCTTGAGCAGGGTGTTGACGGTCAGATAGACCCTGGTCCCCTGGTTGTGGGCCAGGTCCACCAGGGAGGCCAGTTCGGTGGGCGTGAAGTTCTGGGCCGCCATGCGGGCGGAAAACGCTTTCAAGCCGCAATAGATGGCGTCGGCCCCGGCGGCCAGGGCCGCCAGAAAGCTGTCCCGGTTCCCGGCCGGCGCCAGGATCTCCGGTTTGGGCCCTCTGAAGTCGCCCGGTTTGCGTCTAACGATCGTATCCATGGTATGAACGTCCTGAAGGTCGGTGTTTCGGTAAAAGGTTCTTCTAACCCGGAGATGGGGCAGGGTCAAGGTGTTGTTTGGGTTTGTTCGGGGCAAGCGCATATCTTCACATGGATAGGCGCAGTTGGCGTGTGTGGCGCATGTGAGTGATAAGCCGGTGCTCCCGGCTGGGGGGTGTGGCGCTGCACGCAACGGCGTTTAAGACACGGTAAGGGGTGTGCTGCGGGTAGGCCCGCAAACTCACTGCGTTCAGACAGTGCGGGCCGAACGACCCTCCGCACACCCCCAACCGGGTCTAAAACACCATTGCGGACGCAGCGCCACACCCCCCGGCCGGAATCACCTCCTGATGTGCTGGCACCGTCCGATCGTGTCTGAGAAACCATGCAGCGTATCAACGCAGATATGCGATTGCCCTCGTTTCTTGACAACCCCTGCTTGCCCTCTGCCCATTGTTTGTTATATTGACGGGTGGCGTTCAATTCGGACCATGAAAGGACATGAAAATGAAAATTGCTGTGAGCGGCAAGGGGGGCGTGGGCAAAACCACTTTTTCGGCGCTGTTGATCCGAACCCTGAGTGACATGGGCAAGAAGGTGCTGGCCATTGATGCCGATCCCGATGCCAATCTGGCGGCGGCGCTGGGTATCCCCAATTCGGACCAAATCACCCCCATCGCCGAGATGAAGGAGATGATCTTCGAGCGCACCGGCGCCCAGCCGGGCACTATCGGGGGGTTTTTCAAGCTCAATCCCCAGGTGGATGATCTGCCGGACAAATATGCGATCCGCAAGGACAACATCAAGATGATGCGCCTGGGCAGCGTCAAGAAAGGCGGGGGCGGCTGCCTCTGCCCGGAGAGCACCCTGCTCAAGAGCCTGGTGATGCACATCGTGCTGCAGCGGGACGAGGTGGTGGTCATGGACATGGAGGCCGGCATCGAGCACCTGGGCCGGGCCACGGCCAAAGCGGTGGATCGGTTGATCGTGGTGGTGGAGCCGGGACGGCGCAGCATCGATACGGCCGAGCATATCCGCCGCCTGGCCAGCGAGATCCATCTGGACCGCATCGCCGTGGTGGGCAATAAGATCCGCGGCCCCAAGGACGAAGCGTTTGTGCGCGAGCATATGTCCGACTTCGAGATCCTCGGTTTTCTGCCCTATGGGGACGAACTGATCGAGGCGGACCTGAACGGTCAATCGCCCTATGATGTGGTATCGGGCGCCAAAACACGCATTGCGGAGATGATCGCCAAGCTATAATAATGGCCAACTACCATCATCATGGCAACCGGGACGGACGGCGTCCCCGTCGCTCGTCCGGGGCCAAAGAGCGGCAGGCGATTCCGGCGCCGCGGGCGGGTGCCGATGCCAAGCTGAAGAAGGTTTTCGCGCAAATCGGCACGCCTGATCCGGCGCCTTTCGTGGCGGACCGTTTTCAGCGTCAGGCGCTGGAGACCATTGCCCGGGCCGACTGCCTGGTCACCGCGCCCACGGGGGCCGGCAAAACGTGGATCGCGCTGCAGGCCATCGAACGGGTGTTCAAGGCCGGCGGTCGGGCGTGGTATGCGTCGCCGCTCAAGGCCCTGACCAATGCCAAGATGGCCGAGTTCGGCCTGCACTTCGGCCCGGCCCATGTGGGCATTCTCACCGGCGACCGCAAGGAGAACGCCGATGCGCCCATCATCGTGGGCACCACCGAGATTCTGCGCAACCAGCTCTACGATGCCATGCACCGGGGCGAAACCCTGGACACCGATTTCGTGGTGCTCGATGAAGCCCACTACCTGGGGGATGCGGACCGCGGGGTGGTGTGGGAAGAGACGATGATCTACCTGCCCCAGCGGGTGCCCCTGCTGCTGCTGTCGGCCACGGTGGGCAACGCCGACCAGATTGCGCGCTGGATGACCGCCATCCGCCGCAAGCCGTGCGAGGTGGTCCAGGAAACCCGCCGGCCGGTGCCCCTCTACCCGCTGGTGATGCACCCGTCGGGCACCCTGCTGCCCCTGCTCATTGCCGGCGGTCACGATGGCAAAGCCCGGCTTTACAAAAAGGTGAGCGACTTTCTGGCCGCCCGGCGCCCCCCTGTGCTGGCGCCGCCGGGCAAGCTGCCGCCGTTCGGCGCCCTGCTGGCCATTTTGCGCAAATACCGTTTGCTGCCGGCGATCTTCTTTCTCAAGTCGCGGGCCGATTGCGACCAGGCGGTGCAGTTGTGCCAGGAGAACAACATCGAGGACCCGGAGCGGGCCGAGGGGTTGCGACAGCGCATGGCCGAGCTGGCCGACCGCTTTCCGCACATCCGGCGCCACCGCCAGCGCTGGGCGGTGGAGCATCTGGCGGTGGGGTCGCACCACAGCGGCCAGCTGCCGGCTTGGAAACAGGTGCTGGAAATTCTGATGAGCGAGGGGCTGCTGGATGCCATTTTCGCCACTTCCACGGTGGCGGCGGGGGTCGATTTCCCGGCGCGCACGGTGGCCTTTTTGAACTCCGACCGCTTCAACGGCCGGGAGTTCATGCCCCTGGATGCCACCGAGCTGCAGCAGATGACGGGCCGGGCCGGGCGCCGGGGCAAGGACCGCATCGGCTTCGCCCTGGTGGTGCCCGGCAAATACATGGACATCCGCCAGGTGGCGCGCCTGTTCAAGGCGCCGGCGGCGGATGTGCACAGCCAGATCCGCATCAACTTCTCCATGACCCTCAACCTGCTGCTCTCCCACACGCCGCCCGAGGTGGAGGATCTGCTGCACCGCTCCCTGGCCGCCTTTCAAAAGCATGGGCAGGCCCACGGCGGCGAGGATGCCGCCCACGCCCATTTGTGGCACGACTTTCAACGCCATGTGGATTTTCTGCAAGCTACCGGGTTCGTGGATGCCCAGCAACGGCTGACCGAGGATGGCCAGTGGGCTTCCCAGCTGCGTATCGACCAGCCGCTGATTGTGGCTGAAGGGCTGCGCCTGGATCTGTTCCCGCGCGAGGAACCCGTTTTGCTGGCGGCCATCATGGCCAGCCTGGTCAACGACAAGGAGACCGACGAACATCTGGAAAAAAAGGGCGTGCCCGAGCCGCTGGTCACGGCGATCGACAAGGTGGTTCACGGCCTGCGCGGTTTTGCCAAGTTCATGCTGGCCCGCAATTTCGAAGTGCGCCCCCTTTATCTCAAACCGGCGGCGGCGGTGTACCACTGGGGCGGCGGCCGTTCGTGGGAGCGCAGCGTGCAGGCCGGTCAGATGGCCGAGGGCGATCTGGCCATGCTGGTGTTGCGCACCGCGGACAACCTGCGCCACATGGTGGCCTTGAAAGAAGTGTTTCCCCAGATCGCCGATACGGCCAAGGAGGCCATCGCCCGCATTCTGCGCGATCCGGTGCTGCCTGACTATACGACCGCCATTGTCGCACCGCTGCCCGATGGGGCGGCGGATCCGGCAGCGGGGGGACCCGGGTCAGCGGATGCCGCGTCGGAGCCGCCTGCTGCGGGGGCGGGCCGGACGGAAGCGCCCCGATGAAAGGCCATCGCGGCATGGTACCGCGCTGGATCGATGCCACGCGGTGGTCGCTGCAAGGGCTGGCTGCCGCC
>JAGTVD010000172.1 GCA_018224505.1 Desulfatitalea sp.
TTGCTCCCACTGTTGCTTGAGGGCCAGGTGGTTGTCGATATCGCCGTTGAGGCAGGCGTGGATCATTCCTTTTTCGCCGCAGCCCTGGCGGGTGGTGGCATTGTCCAGCGGGTGGCAGTTGGCGATGGTGATGGCGCCTACCGAAGCCCAGCGGGTGTGGGCCGATACGGTGTGGAAGTCGTGGGGTTGGTGGGTGACCCGGTGCAGAACGGGATCCCGGGCGATCTCCCGGCGCAGTTGGCGTACGTTGTCGCCCAGGCTGCCGATTTCGGCGGCCACTTTGTAGGTGAGGGTGATGCCGGTCAATCCGCTGGTCTCATGGGCATGGATGGCGATGGCGCGGTTGCCCAGAAGGGGTTGGGACGTGCGTTGCCGGACCTCGTCGTCGAGGCCGTCGGCGGCCCAGGCCGCTTGCAGGGCCGCCAGCGCTGCGGGGGTCAGCAGGAAGAGCAGGGAGACGCCCGCCGAGTCCCGCCCGCGAACTTCCAGGTGGTCGATGCTGTTGAGTACCGTATTGAGGTTGTAGTAGACTTTCACCACATGGGCCGGCGGGTTGCGTTCGCCTTCGGGCATCAGCGCCCGGGTCGTCGTAATATTTTCCAGGACTTCCGCCTTGAGGCACCAGGCGGCGTCTTTGAGTTTTTCGATGCGGCGGTCGGCGGTTTCGGCGTCGGTGGTGGATAAATAGCCGACCTGTTGTTCGAAGGCGCGGGACTCTTGCTGGGCCAAGGCGGTCAACTGGTCGGACCATGCGGTGAGGCGCTCCTGCAAGGGGCGGTCGGCGAAAAGGGGGAGAAAACGGTACTCCTGTTTTGCGTCGCAGACGCCGGCATACAAGCGGTCCAGGGCCTGGTCGCCGCCCAGGTAGTGTTCGGTCAGCGGCAGCTGTTTCTGCAGACAGCGTCCCATGGCATGGGTTTGAATCTGTTCGAACAGTGCTTGCAGGGTGGCCGGATCGTCCGTCAGCGGTGCCGCCGGCTGGCGCTGGATGCTGATCAGCCCCGCCAGACCGCAGCGCAGGGTGGTGGCCGAAGCGGGCAGCAGGATCCAAACATCGCCTTGATAGCCGGCGGGGCGCCGGCCCCAGAAGACGGGCAGCCGCGCCAGGGAGAGAAGGGCGGCCGCCGGGCGCCGGCCTATGGAACAACATGCGGTTAACCAACGGACGACGGTCCGTAAGCGGTGCGTTAACATGGGGTCTATCTCCTGTTACATCCGCCGGTAGAGATCGCGGATCCGATCGCGGGTCATGATCTGTTGCCAATCCTTACCCAGGGCGTTTTCCCACAGGGGGTTGAGCATCAGGGCGACGTTGACCATGGTTTCGAGCCGGTCGTCAGTGATGTTGGCCGTGAGTCCGCGGGGCAGTGCGATGCCCTGTTTGTCCAGCATTTGGCGGAATTCGGCGACGCCTTCCGGATAGAAATCGTCCAGGTAGTCGAATACGATGCTGTTGCCGATGCCGTGGTGCACCCCCAGTACGAAGCTCAGTCCGTAGGACATGGCGTGGGCCACGCCCACCTGGGAGTAGGCGATGCTCATGCCGCCGAAGTAGGAGGCCATCATCAGTTTGTCGTCACTGTCGGGGGTGGTGTCCTGGAGAAAGACCTCCTGGCACAGCGCCAGGGATTTTTCGCCATAGGCCTGGGAAAAGGCGTTGAGGTAGGTGCCGGTGAGGGACTCCACGCAGTGGATGTAGCAATCCATGCCGGTGTAGAAGCGCTGCTCGCGGGGCGCACCGGCGATCAGTTCGGGGTCCAGCACCACCTGGTCGAACACGGTATAATCGGAGTTGATGCCCAGCTTCTTTTCCGGTCCGGTCAGCACGGTGGTGCGGGATACCTCGGCGCCGGTGCCGGAGAGGGTGGGCACGGCTGCGTGGTAAACGGCCGGATGCCGGATCAGGTCCCATCCCTGGTAGTCGGCCGACGATCCGGGATTGGTGAGCATCAGGGAGATCGCTTTGGCCAGGTCCATGGCGCTGCCGCCGCCGATGCCGATCACACCGGCCGGCAGGGCGCGCCGCCGTTCGGTCATGGCTTTGCGTACCTCGGTGGTGAGCCGGTCCACATAGGCGGTTTTGGGTTCGTTGTCCACATTGACCCACAGCAGCAGGTCGTCGGCCCGCAGGGGGACCCGTTCCTGCAAGGACTGGCCCTTGAACACATCGTCCACCACGAACACCATGTCGGGGCAGTCGGCGGTGCGTTGGGGGGCCAGGATGTCATCCAACTGGTTGAAACAGCCGCGTCCGAAAACGAAACGGTTGACCGTTTTGAAATTGCGAAACATCGATTTACCTCATTGTTGGCGTTGGTGGTGCGGCGTCCCTTCACCCGGGGCCGCTGATTTAAAACGTTAAACTATCCTTGAGCCATTTCGCCCAGCACTTGCCGGACGGCCGCGATGCGCGCCTGCAACTGTTCGGGGCGCCAGGAGAGCTTGATCTGCATGGAGATGGTGCGCCCGATGATGGCATCGGATCGGGGCAGGGCGACGCGGCTGTAGTTGGGGCAATAATCGTACAGCTGGGCCGGCAGCTTGGCGGCCACATGCATCTGTTTGAGGTGCTGCCACTGGCGCAGGTAGTGCCAGTTGTTGTCGTACCAGTAGAAGCAGCCGTCCACGCCGGCCGCATTCAGGGCACGGGCGGTGTGCCGGGCGCGTTCCGCGTCCGGCAGCATGAAGCTCAGGAAGGTGGCCGAGTCCCCGGCCGGGTCGGGCAGGCAGCGAAACCGAACCTGCGGGTATGCCGCCATGGCGTCCCGGATGGCGGCCTTGTGGGTGCGCTGGGTGGCCAGGATGGTGTCCAGCTTGCGCAGTTGGGCCACGCCCACGGCGGCATTCAGTTCGCTGATGCGGTAGTTGTAGCCGATGATGGGGTGGCCCTCGGCGCCGCGGTCATTGCCGATGTGGTCGTGGCCATGATCGGCGTAGGCGTGGGCCAGCGCGTGGCGTTGGGCGTCATCGGTGACCACCGCCCCGCCTTCGCCGCAGGTGATGGTTTTGACCGGGTCGAAGGAGTAGCACCCCATTTGGCCGAAGGTGCCCAGGGCTTTGCCCTGGAAGGAGGCGCCGATGGACTGGCAGCTGTCTTCGATGAGCAGCAGCCCTTTGCGGTCGCAAACAGTTTTGATTTCGTCGATGCGCGCCATGGCGCCGCACATGTGCACTGCCATGACGGCTTTGGTGCGCGGCGTGAGGGCAGCTTCGATGGCGCCGGGGTCGAGGCAGAGGGTTTCGTCGATCTCCGCGAACACCGGCACGGCGCCGGCGGTCAGAATGGCTTCGAAGGTGGCCACGAAGGTAAACGGCGGCACGATCACTTCGTCTCCGGCACCCACGCCGCAGACCGCCAGGGCGATGCTCAGGGCCGCGGTGCCGCTGCTGCACAGATGGCAGTGGGCGACGCCCATGCGCGCAGCCAGCTCGCGTTCAAAAATCTGGGCTTTCCATTGGCCCTGGCGGGCGGCATCGAAACCGTAGCGAAACAGCACGCCGCTGTCCAGCACATCCTGGACCTGGCGGCGCTCTTCGTCGCCGAATATTTCAAAACCTGGCATAAACGCTCCTGTTTTATTTGTAATAGTGGGACATGGCCGTGCGGGCGTAGGTGGCGGCCCGCGTGCCGATATACTCCTCGTGGGCCACGAGGGCGGCCACCACCAGACGGCCGTCGCCCTTCCTGGGCTCTGCGAAACCGGCGAACCAGTCGATGCGCGCTTCCCGGTCGCGGGTGGAGATCGATCCGGTTTTGCCGCCGATGCGCAAACCGGACAACACCGGATCCCGTTGCCAGCCCCGGAACAGGGCGCGGGCCGTGCCCGAGATCACGGTGGTTTCCATGATCTGTGTGAGAATTGTGGCGGCTTTGGGCGACATGGACGGGTCGGCCCAGGCGGCATCATCGGCCTGATAGAGCAGACGGCCGTTTTCGTCCTCGATGCGCTCGACCAGCGTGGGAATCACCATGCGGCCCCCGTTGAGGGCGGCGGAAATGATCATGGCGGCATGCAGCGGCGACAGGGTGGTCTCACGGTTGAACCCGCTGGCGATTTCAGCCCAATGGTAGGGGGTCTCCTTGACCGCCAGATGGCTGGGGGGGATGGATAGTTCAAAATCGATGGGCCGGTTGAAGCCGAAGTCGGCACCGTACTGCTCCAGCATCGCTTTTCCCAGGTTGATCTTGCCCAGTTTGCCGAAGATGGGATTGACCGACTCGGCGAAGGCGTCGGCAAAGGAGATGGTGTGCGTGTAACGGTTGTTGGTCTCCTGGAGCTGGTTGCGGTACATGGTGTGCTTGTAGCCGTTGAAGCGCAGCTGGGTAGTGCCGCTGTAGTTGCACTGATCCACCGCGGCGGCGGCGGTGATAATTTTGAACAGGCTGGCGGCCGGAAAGATACTGCTCAGGCATGGGTTGGCGTCCGGATCGGTTTTGTCGAAGCCGGCCATGGCCCGCACCCGTCCGGTGTCGGCTTCCATGACCACGATGCCGATGAACCGTGAGTGGCGGCGATCCATGCCTTCAAGCAGGCGCTCCTGCAACGCTTCATCCAGGCTGGTGGTGACCTGCAAGCGGTGGTCGTTCACCGGCAGCGTGACCTGTTTGGCCATCAAGTCGGCCAGTGGCAATTGTGTCAGCAGCAACTGAACATCGCTTTTGCCGATCAGGGTGTCCGCGGTCATTGCGGGCGTGACGGCCACGGGGGGCGGCAGGGCCGCGGCCGGTGGCTCGGTCGGCCGGGGGGCGGCGATGCCCATGAACAGTGCGTAAAAGACAGCGGCGATCACCATTGCGGTGAGCACGAGGCGCCGGGCGGTGATCACCTTGCGGGGGCGCCGCGACTGTTGCTGGTATTCACGCCAACCGGGCCGTCGCCCGGTGCCGGCGTCATTGTTTTTGAGAGCAGGCATGATCATTCAGCTCAGGTGAGTATTTCTATTCCGTGTCCATCCATAGACGGTCTATCGCCACTGGATGGACTCTATCATCCAGGGTGATTACTTGATGGCGCTTCCCGGCGGCATGGGCCGTTCCGGCGCGAGCACCACGGTTTCGTTTTCCGTGCCGGCGGCCAGCAGCATGCCCTGGGAGAGGACGCCCATCAATTTGGCCGGTTTGAGATTGGCCACCACAACTACCTGTTTGCCCACCAGTTCGTCCGGCTGGTAGGCGCCGGCAATGCCGGCCACCACGGTGCGCGGTGCCGGTTCCCCCACATCCACTGAAAGTTTCAGCAGTTTTTTGGCCCGCGGAATGGGTTCGGCGCTGAGCACCGTGGCCACGCGCAGGTCGATGCGGGCAAAATCGTCCAGGGCCACTTCGTCCTTGAGCGGTGGGTGGAGCGTTTTGCCCCCGTCCGGGGCGCTGTCCTGCGCCGCGTCCGCCTTGACCGCCACCCGGGGAAAGAGCGTGGTCGATTTGGGCAGTTGGGTGCCGGCGGCCAGCAGCTTCCACTTGCGGATGGTTTCCATTTTAAAAAAAGGCTGTCCGGGCTGGAACCCCAAGTGCTTTTGCATGGTGGCGGCGGTGTCCGGCATGACCGGGTGGATCAATCCCGAGATGACTCGCAGCCCCTCGAGCAGGTTGTAAATGACGGTTTGCAGCCGGGGGCGGCACCCTTTGTTTTTGGCCAGTTCCCAGGGGGCGGTGACGTCGATGATCTTGTTCATCTGGTTGATCAGCTCCCACACGGCTGCCAGGGCTTTGTGAAAGGCGAACCGGTCCATCTCAAGGCAGTAAGTGTCGATGGTCCGAGCGCATTTGGCGTCCATTGACAGGGCCAGTTCCTGCTCGATGGCAGGATCCGATTCGGGCACGATGCCGCTGAAATACTTGTGCGCCATGGTGACCACGCGGGAGAAGAGGTTGCCCAGATCGTTGGCCAGATCGGAATTGATGCGCTGCACCAGGGCCTCTTCGTTGAAATTGGCGTCCAGGCCGAACACCATTTCGCGCATCAGGAAATAGCGGAAGGCATCCAGGCCGTAGATGGTTTTGAGTTCCAGCGGTTCCACGACATTGCCCAGGCTTTTGGACATTTTGCCCTGATCCACGTTCCAGTAACCGTGGACGTTGAGGTGCTGGTAAATGGGCAGGCCGGCGGCTTTGAGCATGATGGGCCAATAGATGCCGTGGGGCTTGAGGATATCCTTGGCCACGATGTGCTGCGCCACGGGCCAGAACTGCTTGAAACGCGGCCCGTCCGGGTAGTCCAGGGCCGATACGTAGTTGAGCAGCGCGTCAAACCAGACATAGGTGACATAGTCGTGGTCGAAGGGCAGGGTAATGCCCCACTTGATGCGCGATTTGGGGCGTGAGATGCACAGGTCGTCCAGCGGTTCGCGCAAAAAGGCCAGCACTTCGTTCTTGTAGCGTTCGGGCCGGATCATGTCCGGGTGCTGCCGGATATGGTCGAGCAGCCATTGCTGGTACTGGCCCATTTTGAAAAAGTAGTTGGACTCTTTAATGGTTTCCGGCTCGGTCTGGTGGTCCGGGCATTTGCCGTCCACCAATTCCCGATCGGTGTAGAAGCGCTCGCACCCGAAGCAGTACTTGCCTTCGTATTCGCTGAAGTAGATGTCGCCCTGGTCGTAGATTTTCTGCAGCACCGTCTGGACGACAGCGCAGTGGCCCGGATCGGTGGTGCGGATGAAGTGGTCGTTGGAGATGTTCAACTGGGGCCACAAATCCCGGAACAGGGCGCTGATCCGGTCCACATAGGCCCGGGGGGTCATGTTTTCCTTGCGGGCGGCCCGCATGATCTTGTCCCCGTGCTCGTCGGTGCCGGTCAGAAAGAAGGTGTCCCCGGTGATCATGGTGTGAAACCGGTTGATCACATCGGCACAGATGGTGGTATAGGCATGGCCGAGGTGGGGGCGCGCGTTGACGTAATATATGGGGGTGGTAATATAAAAGGGCGACGGCATCGGGAACTCTCCGGAGCGTTTAAAGTTTCATTCTAAAAGTTTCATTCTATTGGTTGCTGATGATTTCATCGATGCTGATTTCGATTTCCTGATCGTCTTCCACCCGCAGCGCGACGCGTTGCTGCAGGTAGTTGAGACGGATCACCTTGCCGGTGTGTTCCCGGGTCCTGACTATTTTGCCCATGGCGGGAAAGTTGGCTTTGAGCTCCTGGTAGACCTTGTTTTCAAAGGTCAGGCAGCACATCAGGCGTCCGCACTGACCCGAGATTTTGGTGGGGTTGAGCGATAGCCCCTGCTCTTTGGCCATGCGGATCGAGACCGGGTCGAATTTTTCCATGAAGGTGGAGCAGCAGAACTCCCGGCCGCAGCGGCCCAATCCACCGCACATTTTGGCTTGATTGCGGATGCCCACCTGGCGCATTTCGATGCGCACGCGAAACTGTTTGACCAGCAACTTGACCAGCTGCCTGAAATCCACACGGCCGTCGGCGGTGAAAAAGAAGGTGAGCCGGCTGGCGTCGAAGGTGGACTCCACGGAAAAAAGGTTCATCTGCAGGCCCAGGGACTTGATGCTCTGGATGCAGAAGGTGTGCGCCTCCTGCTCCAGCGCCTGATTCTTCAGGCGTTGTTCGAAGTCCTCTTCGGTGGCCTTGCGAAACACCTTTTTCAAGGGGGCCTGCGGTTTTCCACCGGGCCCTCCGTTGCCCTGCTCTTCGGGGATGCGCGCCACGGTGCCGAGTCCGAGTCCCTTTTCCGTTTCGACGATCACCGGATCGCTCATTTGCAGCACAAACACGCCACAATCGAAATCATATATTTTTCCGCCGGTTTTGAAGCGGATACCAACTGTTCTTCCCATGAGTATATACCGTCGTGAGGCGCTTCAGGCGGTCAAAAGGTCCGCCATGCGCAGGGCCATCACGTCTAAAGTTAATCGCAAGTGGCCGTTGGCCACGATGTCTTTGTGGGCCTTTTCAACTGTCTCCCAAAGGGCCAGCAGCCGGCGGTCATCCAGGCCGGCACGGGCGGCGCCCAGCACATCCGCCCGATCCTTGTTGATGATGTGGCGCGGCTCATAGGGCCAGATGCACAGATCCCGGATCCATGTTTTGAGTATCTCCAGGCGCGGCTCGATGAGCGCCTTGGCCTGGGACAGGTCGGCGGCATAGGCCAGCGCCAGGGTGGTGGCGCCGGCTCCGACGCCTCGGGGGCGATCCAGCCCGATGGCACCGACGACCCAGTCGCGCTGTTCGCTCCATTGCGCATCCGCCAAGGCCAGGGCCTTGGTGTAACTGCCGCCGGCGGCTTCGGCAATGGTGGCCGCCCGCTGGGGCGCCATTGAGCGGGTTTGGACCAGCAACCCGGCCAGGATGTCGGCGCCGAGCGGGGCGAAGCGCAGGTGCCGGCAGCGCGATACGATGGTCGGCAGCAAATCGCTGCGTTGCCGCGCGGTGAGGATGAGAATCGTGTCGGCCGGCGGCTCTTCGAGCATCTTGAGCAAGGCGTTGCCCGCTTCGGGGTTCAGCGCATGGGCATCGGCGACGATCACCACCCGCCGCCGGGCGCTGAATGGTTTCATGGTCAGGGTTGCCAGCAACTGCCGGATCTGATCGATGCGCAGGATCCCCTTCCGGGGTGCCACATGCAGGATGTCCGGATGCACCCCGTCAGCGATCTGGCGGCAAACGGCACATTGCCCGCAGGGTCCCGCGGGTAGGTCCAGCACCTCAGCGCTGCCGGTTTGGCCATGAGCGCCGCAGTTGAGTGCCATGGCAAAGCGGAGCGCGGTGGTGCGTTTTCCCACCCCTTCGATGCCGGTAAACAGCAGTGCGTGGGGCACTGCCGCCTGGCTCAAAAAGCGCCGCAGCACCTGCAAGGGCTGGGGTTGCCCCATGATGGCGTCAAATCCTTGCACGGCCGGCCTTCTCGATCCTCGAAACGATGTGCGGCGCCTGGTCACCGTCACGCTTTGACCAGGTTGGGTCAGCCGGCATCGGCCGCCCGACCTCCGCCCATCTACGCATCGACACGATCTTTAAGCTCTTTACCCGACTTGAAAAAGGGGAGTTTCTTGGGCCGGATGGTCACTTTTTCTCCGGTTTTGGGATTGCGTCCCACATAGCTTTTATACTTTTTGACATAAAAGCTGCACAATCCCCTGATTTCCACCCGCTGCCCCCGGGCCATGGCTTCCGTCATGCTGTCGAAGAAGATCTGAACCACTTTGGCAGCTTCTGTTTTGGATATCCCTGCTTCGTTTTTCAACGCAGAGATCAACTCGAGTTTATTCATGGGGCCTCCTTCCGCCAACGGCGATGCAATCTGCTTCAAATTTTCTATATAAACAGAACTTAATAAAAAGTCAATGAGTTATCAAGCGGGTATCAGGATGTGGTCAAAATCGATAGAAACCTTCCGCAGGCATCCGGGTTTGGATTTCAGGATTTGGTGTCCATCCCGTGCTCAACGGTGCCGGGGTCCCGGAGAGGACAGATCGGGTACCGGCTCCACATCCCCGGCATCCACCTCCGCGGCGGCAAATTGGCCCAGGGCCTCGATGAATACCACGACCCGGTCCGATCCCCGGTAACGGTCGAAGATGCCGATCACGCCGGCAAAGGGGCCATTGATCACCAGGACCCGCTGGCCCTTGGAAAAAAGCGTGCCGGTGGAGATGGGGCCTTCCACCGTCACCATGATGCGCAGCGACTGCACCGTCTCTTCCTGGACGGAAATGGGCCCTTGTTTGTCGCCCACCAGCTTGACCGCGCCCACGGTTTTCAAGATGTCCAGATGGCGGGTGGGATGCAGGTCGCTCCTGACGAACAGGTAGCCCGGAAACAGGGGGACCCGGATCATTTTTTTGCGGTCCTTGCGCCGGCTGGCAACGGTGATCCTGGGCAGGAATACCTCGATGGCCTTCTTTTGCAGGCCTTCGCTGACCACGTTTTCAAAGCGGCTGCGGGTATGCAGCACATACCACGCCGGTGTCAGGGTATCAAACGACATAGTCACCTGGCTGTTGGATTGTTTTAGATCAACTGGCCGTTGCCATAGATCTGAAAAGACGACGAATGTCAAACCTTTTTGGTTGGGGCCGCAACCGATCCGGACCCTCTAATTCCCAATTCCGCCCAATCCCGCCAAATGGATCATGAACCCGATGCTCTGGTTGCCGGGTTCGTCCCTGTAATCGAGGTCGATCCGCCAGCACTGGGCCTGGTAGGAGATGCCCACGCCGGTTTCGATGCGTTTGCGGGTTTCGAGGTTGCGCTCGTATTTGCCGCGCAGCTGCCAGCGGTGGTTCACCTGCCAGATGGCCACGGCGTCGACGGTCTGCAGGCTGCGCGTCGTGTCGGTGTCGCGGGTGAAGCGATAGTCGGCACGCAGCTGGTCGCCCCGCAGGTTTTGCAATAGAACCCCCGCGTTGTAAGCGTAAAACTCACCGTCATAGGGCGACCAGAGGGCATCGGCCAGCACCCTGCCATAGCGGCCGGGGGTGATCTCCAATTCCGCCAGGATCGGTGAAAAGGGTCGCGGGTGGTTCTGTTTGTACAGATCGATATCAAAGCTCTCTTCCAGCTTGAGTCGCATAAAGGGCGTGTAGCTGAATTCAGGTCCCCGCACCGCTCCATCGGCGCCGGGCAGTCGGGGGGCGCGGGCGATGAGGGTGTTGGTCAGTGAATAGGTGATGCGGTTGAGGGGGGCGATACGATCCGTATCGTCGAACAGGGGCAGATCCGTCTGGCCCTCGTCGGGAATGTACTCATAGACGATCCGTGGTTTGAGACCGTGTTTGACGCGGTCGTGGCCGGCGCTGTCAATCCGGTAAACACGGAAGAAATCGGTGCTGGCATCCAGTTTCAGATCGTACAGGGGGCGATAATGGTTCTTGCGGTCGTCGGGTTCGTTGTCCGCGTAATGATCGACATGCCAGGCGGTCTGGCGAAATCCGGCGGAGGGTTCCACGAAGATGCTGTCGAATAAACGCATGGGATAGTAGGCCCGCGGGTAGAGATCGGCCCGGTGGCCGCGGGTGCCGGTTTCACGGTAAAAGTAGGTGTAGCTGGAGAGCAGATCGAAATAGAAGGGCGATCCGGCGATGCGTTTTTTGGTGCCGTCAAGGGTGACCTGGGGCAGTTGCTGCAAGGTGGTGTCGGTGTCGCTCTGGCGCCGCTGGATGATGTCGTCGTACCAGCGCAAGTCGGTGTTGAAGGTGTAGCCGGTCCAGATGCGGTTGATATTGAGCTGGTTGACGCGCACCGGATCGTTGTAGTCATCCAGGTCGCGTCCGAAGGTTTCCCGAAAATATTGGCGGGTTTTTTGGAAGCCCCCGTATCCGCTTTCAAACGTTTTCAAATAGTCCTGGTCGCTGACCACATCCAGATCGACCCTTGCCATGAGCTCCCCTGGCAAGGGTTGGTCGAGCTTGGCGCGGAACCAGTAGCGGTCCTGGTTGGTCCGCAGGTACCGATCGTCGCCGTAGCCCCACCGTTTGGTATTGTCGCCCTCGCCGTCATCGATCCGGCGATCGTTGAATCCATCGAACATGAGCGTGCCTTTGGCGGTATCGCTGGCCGTGTAGCGAAATTCGGCGCCCAGGCGGGTGCCCCGCTCGGTCAGGTGGTCCACGAAAAAGGTGGCGTCGGTGCTGTCGCTGATGGCCCAGTACAGCGGTTGGAGGTAGCGCACGCCAAGGCGGTCCGAGTGTCCCGCTTCCGGTGTCAGCAGCCCGGTCTGGCGGCGGCTTTTGACCGGAAAGAACATGTAGGGGGAATAGATCAGGGGCATTTTTTTGGCCCACAAGGCGGCGTGTTTGACGTGGCCGTAGCCCTCTATGGTCACCCGCACTTCCTTGCCGGTCAGGCGCCAGTCCGGGTCGGGACCGTCGCAGGTGGTCGCGCTGGCGTCCGTGATGTGATAGGTATCGGCACCGGTCTTGCGGATCTGTTTGCCGGTGATGTGAAAGTGGTTGGCGGACAGAAATAGGTGGCCGTTGGTGATGGTGCCGGTTTCGTCATCCAGGTGCAACTGCAGCGCGTCGCCGGTCAGCGTATCGGCGCCTTGCAGCAGCCGCACGCGTCCTTCGGCCCACGCCAGGCGGCTTTTCTGGTCAAGCCGCACGCGATCGGCGGTCAGGGTGCTTTGATCCCGCGCAATGGTGACATTGCCTTCCGCCAAATAGGTGTCGGCCTGCTGGTCGTAGGCGATGCGGTCGGCACTGATTTCCCAGGGGCCATCGCCGGCGGCCGGGTCGGGGCGTTGCTGTGCGGCCAGCCAGGGGGGGGCGGCGAACCCGCTCATCAGGAGCGCCAAGGTCCAGCACAGGATGGGGATGGGGAATCGCCCCAGGCGTCTGCCTTGTCTCTGCGGTTGCCACATGCCGTGTCGGATACTCCATGCGTTTGCCCGGGAAGGGGGCGGTGAATCCACTTGCCTCCGGTGAAATTTTTCTTTATAGAACCAGAAGCATAGAAAAATCAATATGGGATGGAACATGCTTATCCTGCTGACCAATGACGATGGCATTCACGCCCCTGGATTGTGGGCCATGTACCAGCGTCTCAACGCCCATCACCAGGTGGTGGTGGTGGCGCCCGAGCGCGAACGAAGTGCCGTGGGACATGGCATCACCCTGCACAAGCCGCTGCGGGCCTATCAGGTGGTCCTGGGCGACGGCCGGCAGGGGTGGTCGGTCAACGGCACCCCGGCCGATTGCGTCAAGCTAGCCATGGTGGAACTGCTGGACCAGCCGCCGGACCTGGTGGTGTCCGGCATCAACCCGGGGGCCAACGTGGGCGTCAACCTCAACTATTCCGGAACCGTGGCGGCAGCCAAGGAGGCGGCTTTGTACGGGGTGCCGGCCCTGGCGGTCTCGCTGCAGAGTGCCGACGATCCCCCCTATGACGATGCGGCGCGGTTTGTCGCCCGACTGGTGTCCCGGGTGCATGGCATGGGGTTGCCAAAGGGGGTCTTCCTCAACATCAATCTGCCCAATCTCGCCTTGGAGCGGATTGCGGGGGTGCGCGTCGCGCGCCAGGGATGTGATCTGTACGACGAGTATTTCGAAAAACGGCAGGACCCGCGGAACCGTGTCTACTACTGGCAGGGCTTTGAATCCAAACCCGATCATGAGGGTGATACCGATGGGGCCCTGCTCGGCCGTGACTTTATCACCATTACGCCCGTGCGCTGTGACATGACCGACTACGAACTGCTGGCGACTCTGGAAAAGTGGGATTTTTCCAGGGATTAGCCGCATCCGGAAATGTCGGGTGAACCACATGGCTCAATTTTCACATGCCAAGTGAACGCGTTGCGGCGATTGGATGGGGGGCTATGGCAATGCAACAGGATCATGAACGGCATCCGTTGCCAGGGGGGGGATCAGTGGCGACCATCCTGGTGGCCGAGGATGACCGCATCAGCAGCCAGTTCATTCAGGCCATGCTTGTCGATGCCGGGCACGCGGTGCACGCGGTGACCGATGGGCGCCAGTGCGTGGATGTGGCCGGCGCGTTGAAGCCCGATGTGATCCTGCTTGACGTGGTGATGCCCCGAATGGACGGTATCCAGGCCTGTCGGCACTTGAAGGCCGATGAGGCGCTGCGGCAAATACCGGTGATATTTGTCACGGGCAGCACCGATGACGAGACCTTGCAGGCCGCCTTCGAAGCCGGCGGCAGCGATTATGTCCGCAAACCGGTGGGCCGGGTTGAACTGCTGGCCCGGGTGGGCAGTGCCCTGACCCAGCGCCGGGCGATTCAAAAGCTCAAGGAGGAGGAGAAGCTCAAGGGGGTGCTGGAAACCGCCGGCGGCATCTGTCACGAGCTCAATCAGCCGCTGCAGTATGTACTGGGGGTGGTTCAGGTGCTGATGATGGATCTGGCGCCGGATGATCTGGCCTATATCCAACTCAATGCCATTCGCGGGCGGGTGGAAGAGATGGGGGAGATCACCCGCAAACTGTCTGAAATCACTTGCCTGCGCACGCGTAAATATGTCGGCAATACCGATATCATCGATTTGAGCCAATCCATTTTCCTTTCGCGCAAAGGATCGGAGAATCCCGAGGAATAAAGGGCGACACAGACCATGACCCATGCAAAAAAGCGGTTCATTGCCGATATCGCCGCCAATGAGACCGTGGCGGATATTTTTGTGCTGGCCGAAAAGAACCTGGCCAAAAAACGGGACGGCAATCCTTTTCTGACCCTCGTGCTGGCCGATAAGAGCGGTCAGATCCGGGCGGTGGTGTGGGACGATGTCGAGCGGGCGGCGGCCGCGGCGGCGGCGGGGGATTTCGTTCGCGTGCAGGCCACTGCCAGTGAATATCGCGGTTCCGTGCAGCTGGTGGTCCAAGCGATCACCGCCGTGCCCGCCGACGCGGTGACACCGGCGGACTATCTGCCGGTCACCAGCCGCGATGTGGCCCAGATGTTCGCCCGCTTGCGCGCCGTGACCGACACGTTTCAAAATCCCATGCTCAAAGCGCTGATGGATGCGTTCTGGGCCGACGAGGCGTTTGTGCGCCGGTTCAAGACAGCGCCGGCGGCCAAAAAGATGCATCATGCCTATCTGGGCGGACTGCTGGAGCACACCCTGTCCATGGTGCTGCTGGCCGACAGGATTGCCGGCCATTACGGCGGGGTGGACCGCGACCTGCTTCTGACGGGCGCCGTGTTGCACGATATCGGCAAGGTAAGGGAATTTGCTTATACCCACCTGATCGATTATACCGACGAAGGGCGCTTGCTCAGTCACATCGTCATCGGTGTGCAGATGGTGGAAGCCAAGATCCAGACCATCGCGGGGTTTCCCGAAACCCTGGCCATGCTGGTCAAGCACCTGGTCGTCAGTCATCACGGGGTGCGGGAGTTCGGCTCCCCCGAACCGCCCAAAACCATCGAAGCGGTGCTGCTCAACCATGTGGACGAAATCGACGCCCGCATCAACGCCATCCGCGAGTTCATGGGCGCCGAAGCGTCCGGATCCAACTGGACCGGATACCACCGCCTGCTCGAACGCCATTTTTATAAACCCGGCGTCGAGCAGGGCGATAAGGGCGATAATGTCGATCAAAATGAGAAGAATCCAAACGCAACACTTTAACCCTTGAAATGATCTTTTAATCCATGTTCATCACACTCGAAGGCATCGAAGGGGCGGGCAAGACCACGCAGCTCCAGAACATCATTGCATATCTGGGTCGCAGAGGCTATGAGTGCGTGACCACGCGGGAGCCGGGCGGGACGGCCATCGGGGCCCAAATCCGCGCTATTTTGCTGGACCCGGGCAATCATGCGCTGGATGCGACGGCCGAATTGCTGTTGTATGTGGCCGATCGGGTGCAGCACGTGCGCACCGTGATCCAACCCCATCTGGCGGCTGGTCGGGTGGTGCTTTGTGATCGCTTTTTCGATGCCACTCTGGTTTACCAGGGCTATGCCCGGGGGGTGGACCAGGGGTTGATCCGGGAGTTGCACCGGCTGGTGTGTGATGACTTGCGGCCGGATGCCACCTTGCTGTTCGATCTGGATCCCGCCGTCGGGTTGGCCCGGGCGTGGCGGCAGGTGCATAGCGGTGGGCGCACCGACGCCGAAACCCGGTTCGAACAGGAAAAATTGGCGTTTCACCAACGGGTGCGCGCCGGTTACCTCGACATGGCGCGATTGGAACCCCGGCGTTATTGGGTGATCGATGCCGGTGAGGATGCCCGGACCGTGGCCCGCACTGTTGAAACCATACTCGCGTCGCTGCTGCCCGCGACGGTGGACCCCTGATGCGGCATTCCGCGGTCCGCCGCCGGTCCGCCGTGAACGACCATGGAACCCATGAGCGCTTCCTCCCTAATCGACTTGATCGGCAATACCCCGCTGGTAACCATCCGGCGGATGAATCCCAACCCCAGGGTGCCTGTGCTGGCCAAACTGGAGTATCTCAACCCCGGCGGGTCCATCAAGGACCGGGCGGCCCTTTATATGATCGAGGCCGCCGAGCGCTCCGGGGAGTTGACTCCCGATAAGACGGTGGTGGAGGCCACCAGCGGCAACACCGGCATCGGTCTGGCCATGGTGTGCACTATCAAAGGCTACAAACTGCTGTTGACCATGTCCGAGACGGCCAGTCTGGAGCGGCAGAAGATCCTGCGCGCCCGGGGGGCCGAGATTCATCTGACAGCCGGGCGGCTGGGCACCGACGGCGCCATCGAAGAGGCCTATCGGCTGGCCCGGGAGCATCCCGACACTTATTACATCACCGATCAATACAACAATCCGGCCAACTGGCAGGCCCACTACCACGGCACCGCCAACGAGATCTGGGAACAGACGGCGGGGCAGGTGACGACCATTGTGGCCACTTTGGGCACCTCGGGGACGCTGATGGGGCTGGCGCGCCGCTTCAAGGAGCTCGATCCCGCCGTGCGCATTGTGGGGGTGGAGCCCTATCTGGGACACAAGATCCAGGGACTCAAGAATTTGAAGGAGTCCTATACGCCCGAAATATTCGAGAAGGAGCGCCTGCACGAGAAGGTGAACATCGATGACGAGGAGGCCTACGAAACCGCCCGGCGGCTGGCCCGGGAAGAGGGGCTCTTCGTGGGGATGAGCGGCGGGGCGGCCATGGCGGTGGCCCTGCGCCAGGCGGCGGCCATGACCTCGGGTTCGGTGGTGGTGATTTTGCCGGACAGCGGGGAGCGCTACCTTTCCACGCCGCTGTTCGTCGAGCGTGAAAAGGTGGGTTGCGCTCTGTTCAACACACGCACGCGGACCAAGGAGATTTTTGCGCCCCAGCGGGCCGATCGGGTCACCCTCTACACCACCGGGCCCACGGCCAATGGCCCCATGACCGTGGGCGATGCCCGGCGGTTCGTCTTTGCCGACATGGTGAACCGCTATCTGACCCATCGCGGTTTTTCGGTGCTGCATGTGATGAACATCACCGACCTGGATCAGAAGACCTTTCAGGCGGCTGCGGCGGAGGGGATGATGCCGGTCCAACTCGCGGCCCGCAACATTGCCGCCCTGGAGGAGGACCGTGATCGATTGGGCATCCAAAAGGCGGCCCACTACCCGCGCTCCAGCGACCATGTGGACGACATGGTCCAGGTGGTCCAGCGCCTCGTGACCAAGGGCTACGCCTACGAAAAGCTGCGGTCGATCTATTTCGACATTTCCCGTTTCGAGGATTACGGTCAGCTGTCCGGGATCGATCTGAACAAGATCCGGCTGGGCGCAACGGTCGATCTGGATGATTATGAAAAGGACAACCCCCGCGACTTCACCTTGCTCAAGCGGGTGAAGCTGGCCGAATTGAAAAAAGGGCTGTATACCAAAACGCCGTGGGGCAATGTGCAGCCTTCCTGGCCGCTGCAGTGCGCCACCCTGGCGTTGAAATACCTGGGTGAAACCTGCGACATCCACATCGCCGGACGCGAGCTGCTCTTTCCCCAGAACGAAAACGAAATCGCCATCGCCGGCGCGCTCAATCGCAAACCCCTGGCGCGCTTCTGGCTTCATTGCGACCGCGTGCTGGTCAATGGCAGTGCGACCGAGGATTCCGAGGGCGGTCTGTTTGTGCGGTCGTTGCTGGCGCAAGGCTGGACCGGACGCGAGATCCGTTTCTGGCTGCTCTCCAGTAACTATCACAAACCGGTGATCCATTCCCTCGAGCGGCTTCAGTACGCCCGGCAGACGCTCCAGCGCCTGGACAGCTGTGTGACCAAGCTGCGTCAGTTGACCCGGGGGACGCCCTGCAAGGATCTGGACCAGCTGCTTTATGATTTGAAGAACGGGTTCCATGTGGCCATGGATGATGACCTGAACATCTCCGCGGCCCTGGCCGTCATCTTCAAGGTAATCAAGCAGCTCAATCGTTTGCTGGCCCGCCAGCAATTGGCGCCCGAACAGGTCCCCCGGGTAACGGCCGCCCTGCAGGGCATCGACACCGTCCTGGGCATTTTTCATTTTCCGGCGGCTTACGATGACGCCGAGGTGCAACATTTGATCCGCCGCCGGGCCGAAGCCCGCCAGGCGCGTGACTGGCCCCTGGCCGACCAGCTTCGCGAGCAGCTCGAACAGCTGGGCGTGACGGTTCGGGACGGCAAGGCAGAATAGAAAAAAGGAACAAGATGATCCATTTTATGCCGTTTACCTACATTCCCGCTGCACGGATCGAACCGCTGGTCCGCGCCTTGGGGCCTTTGAGTGTGTTGCAACCCCTTGCGGCCATGACAACGCCCGCCATGCGCCAGGCCGCGGACCAGGGCGGGCTGCATTTGCGGCCCTGTGAGGGGATCGACGCGCGCCGGTTGAATCAGGCGACGAAGGATTTCGCCGCCTGGGCGGAGCTCCATAAAGGCCATGGCGGGCAATTGGCGGGTATTTTCCAGTTCGAGACCGCCCGGGCGGCCAGTGCCCTGGAGGAGAGCCCCAACCTGATCCGCGACCGGCTCAAGCGCGGGGCGACCCCCATGCCCCATGAGGTGCCCGATCCTTTGTTGCAGGCCGCCCTTTTTCTGAATCTGGCCCACACCTTCGATGGGCAGCAGGACGCGCTGCAAGACGATCTGGGATCGGTGCAGGCCATGGAGGCTCGTTTGAGCCACCTTCTGGGTGAATCGGCGGACGATGATTCTTTCCCGGCGGTGGATGCCGGATCACCGGCGCTCAACGACCCGACCCAGGACCGGGGACAACAAATGACCGCCCAGCGCCTGCACGCCTGGGCCCGGTTGGCCCTGGCCACCGGGAAGCGTGATTTGCTCTATGTGACCGACAGCCGGGCCATCTGGGCGCATCTGATGGAAATGCTCCCCGATGCGCTGCCGCTCGGCCAATGGCCCATGGATGCGCCTTCGGCTGCGGCGCTGTTGATTCAGGACCTTGAGCGCCTGGCGCAGGAAACCGACCCGGCGGTTGCGTTACCACCGACCCCCCCAAACCCCACTCGCCCGGCGGAGCAAGGGTTTTTGACGGTGCATGCCCTGGTGGGATGCCCCGCCCACAAGATGTTCGCCCGGTTGCTCAAGCACGTTCCGGAAGCCGGTGCGGATCCAGTGGAAGCACTACCGCCACGCAACACCCTGATCGGCTATATCGGTTTATAACTCTTTGAATGTATATATAAATTTTGATTAACAGGGGGGGCTTGAAAAAAGCGTGAACAAGTCTTGACGCGCCTTGGGAATTGGTATAAGCCGTTGCTTTGGTGTCGCCGACAGTGTTGATAAATTCAACTGAGTACCAATACCATATGAAAGGAGGCGTAATAGAATGGCTTTTAATCCCATTGTGGACGAAGAGAAGTGTGTGGGCTGCGAAGAGTGTGTGGATGTATGCCCGGTGGAAGTCTTCGAGATGCAGGATGGCAAATCGGTTGCCGTTAACGCGGAAGAGTGTCTTGGCTGTGAAAGCTGCGTTGAAGTTTGTGAAGAGAGCGCCATTACCATCGAAGAGACCTAATTAGTGGCTTTTCCGCATTGCCCCGGCTTCCCCTGCGGGGCCGGGGCAATGCTGTTTTGGGGTAAACCATCCGGAGGCGGCTGTTGACACGCCAAACGGCGCCGCATCCGCACCCCCGCATCCAATCAATTCAATATAGCGCCACTTCAAACCTGCTCTGAGTACCCACCTTCCCCAGCACCGCCCAAAATTTCTAAACCGAACCCGTAGACCGGGCAGCGTTGCAGGGCGATCGCATGTAGATTCATGCATGAACTTGCATGGGGCAGATGATCCGCCC
Source organism: Desulfatitalea sp. (assembly GCA_018224505.1). Taxonomy (GTDB): domain Bacteria; phylum Desulfobacterota; class Desulfobacteria; order Desulfobacterales; family Desulfosarcinaceae; genus Desulfatitalea. The sequence continues at coordinate 19,675 of JAGTVD010000172.1, forward strand.
ACCCTCCGGGATGGCCAGTTCGTAGTGGCACAA
>JAGTVD010000173.1 GCA_018224505.1 Desulfatitalea sp.
CGAAAATGCCGTCAGCCAGGTGGTCCGCCAACGCATCGCCGGTATCGCCTGTGGTCTGGAAAACCGCGACGGCGCCGCCTTGCGCCATACCACCGCCATCCTCAAGGGCCGCGAGGAGCACACCCGGCTGATCATCCTCATCAGCGACGGCAAGCCGGTGGACAAAGAGTATGCCGGCCGTCACGCCATCGAAGACACCCGCAAGGCCCTGCTCGAAGCCCGACAGGCGGGCGTCAGAACCTTTTGCATCACCGTGGACCAAAAGGCGCCCGACTACTTGCCGCGCATGTATCGCCACAGCAGTTGGGTGGTGGTGAACGCGGTGGAGCAGTTGCCGGAAAAAATATCCCCCATTTTTGCCCGACTCACCACGTGAACAGGAGATTCTCCCATGCCCGTGGCCCGAATTTGAAAAATGAATATTGCTTGATTAAATAATCTCATGGATATTATATAATCTAAAATCGGCGTTGTTCGCGCCATGATCTCTTTTGGTTCGGGCACCTGGTTTCGTTCCAACCCGTACGTGACACCCGCAGGTCTCCCTGACCCGCGGGTTTGCAACTCAGCACCCACAACGGCAGAGGAGGCAGCGAATATGCAGGCACAACCGTGGTCCACCCCATATTGGCCGGAGGGCGTCCCGCACGAAATCGACGGGTACAACAGGCCGCTGTACAGTTTTCTTGACGATGCGGCGCGCGATTATCCCGATCAGACCTTCACCATCTTCAATGGCGCCAGCCGCACCTACGCCCGGGTCAAGGAGACCGCCGATCGGATCGCCAACTTCCTGGCCGGCAAGGGCATCGCAAAAGGGGACCGGGTGGCCATCTTCCTGCCCAACATTCCCCACTACCCGGAAGTCTACTTCGGGATCCTGAAAGCCGGTGCGGTCTGCGTCACCTGCAACCCCCTTTACACCGCCAAGGAACTCAACGTTCAATTGCGGGATTCGGGGGCTAAAGCGGTCTTTTGCATGGACCACCCCGATTTTTATCCGATCACGGTTCAGGCCATCCGGGAGACGGCGGTGGAAACCGTGGTGGTGTGCAATGTTAAATCCTATCTGCCGTTCCTGATGGGGTTCATCGGCGGGCTGCTGGGCAAGATACCCAAGGCCGCGAGTCACCAGCCGGGCCACATCATGTACGATGAGATGGTGCGCACCGCCCAGCCCGTGCCTCCGCAGGTGGACATCGATCCCCTGACGGATCTGGCTCTGATTATTTACACCGGCGGCACCACCGGTGTGCCCAAGGGCGCCAGTCTGACCCACGCCAATTTTATGTTCAATGTGATGGCGGCCCATGAGTGGACGCGTATTCCCCATTCCCCGGGGGGCGCGCCGGAGCAATTGCGCAAAGGCGGTTACCACTGTTTCCTGGGGGTGCTGCCGTGGTATCACAGCTTCGGTATGACGCTGGTGATGCTCTGGTCGACCTATACCGCCAGCAAGCTGGTGTGCATCCCCAATCCCCGGGACGGCAATCCGCCCTTCACCGTCGTGCTCGAAGCGGTGCAGAAATACAAAACCACGGTCATGGCCGCGGTTCCCACCATCTTCATTGCCTTTACCAACCATCCGTTGCTGAAAAATTATGACCTCTCGTCGCTGATGGCCTGCGGTTCCGGCGGCGCGCCGCTGCCGGTGGAGGCCGCCAAGCAGTTCGAAGCCAAAACCGGCGCCATTATTTTTGAAGGTTACGGCCTGAGCGAAACCGCGCCCCTGGCGGCGCTCAATCCCTGCAACACCGAGACGCGCAAATTCGGGTCGGTGGGGTTCCCGGTGCCCAACACCGATATCAAAATCGTTGATCTGGACACGGGCTTGCAAGTGCTGCCCCAGGGCGAGGAGGGCGAGATCGGCATCAGCGGTCCCCAGGTGATGGTGGGGTATTGGGAAAAGCCTGTGGAAAACGAAGCGGTGTTCCGGCAGATCGAAGGGCGGCGTTACTTTTTGACCGGCGACATCGGCAACATTGACAAGGATGGCTACGTCACCATCACCGACCGCAAAAAGGACATGATCCTGGTGGGCGGCTTCAATTGCTACCCGCGTGAGGTGGAGGAGGTGCTCTACGAACACCCTGCCGTGGCCATTGCGGCGGTGGTGGGCGTGCCCGACCCCAAGAGCGGCGAGTCGGTCAAGGCCTATGTCCAACTCAAACCCGGTGAAAATGCCACCGAGGAGGAATTGCTGGCCTTTTGCAAGGAGCGCCTGGCGGGCTACAAGCGGCCCCGCACGATCGAGTTCAGGGACGCCCTGCCGGTCTCCCAGATCGGAAAAGTGCTCCGGCGGGTGCTGCGGGACGAAGATCTGAAAAAATAGCGGGATGCACGGCATTCAAATGTCAAAATCCAATGTCAAATGAAGGTTGGGTTTATTACCCATGAAATGCCTTCATTTGACATTTGAGATAGCCATTGCCCTTACCGGAAACGTTGGATTACCCCTGATCGGCCAGGCGGAAGCGCCAGGCGCAGAACCATCCATCCGGGTGGGGATCGGGCGGGCAGCCGATGCATTCGGTCTGAATGCGCGCATCCACCGTACGGGCGAAATAGGTGTACTCCACCAGCCCTCCCGATTTGCACGGATAATCGTCCAGGCCTTTGCG
>JAGTVD010000174.1 GCA_018224505.1 Desulfatitalea sp.
CGAGATCGCCAAGAACAGCGAGCGGGCGCGTTCGATCTCCGACAGCGCCGCGCGCCAGGCCGGCGAGACCTCGGGCAAGATGGCGCAGCTGGGCAGTGCGGCCCAGGCCATCGGCAATGTGGTGGAGACCATCACCGACATCTCCGAGCAGGTGAACCTGCTGGCCCTGAACGCCACCATCGAAGCGGCGCGGGCCGGTGAAGCGGGCAAAGGGTTTGCCGTGGTGGCCAACGAGATCAAGGAGCTGGCCAAGCAGACCGCGGCAGCCACCCAGGACATCAAGGAGAAGATCGGCACCATTCAAGGCACCACGGCCCTGACGGTCAAGGACATCGAGGAGATCAGCCGGATCATCACCGAAGTCAACGACGTGGTGTCGGGCATCGCCACCGCCGTGGAAGAGCAATCCACGGCCACCTCGGAGATCGCCACCAACGTTTCCCAGGCGGCCCAGGGCATCCAGGAAGTCAACACCAACGTCAGCCAAAGCTCTTCGGTGGCCGGCGAGATCTCCCGGGACATCGCCTCTGTCAGCGCCACGGCCAACGAAATGTCCACCAGCAGCGCCCAGGTCAACATGAGCGCCGCGGACCTTTCCAAGCTGGCCGAGGAGCTCAAGGGGATGGTGGGGCAGTTCAGGATTTAGGCTTTCGGCAACCATTTCACCACCCGACCCTACCTCCACGTTATTTGCATGTCATTTGATCAGCCACACAACGTGTTGTGTGGCTGATTCTTTTGGATGAAAGCCCCTCTAAAAAACATTTTTATTTGCAAGCTGCGTGCTAATTTAACGAGAATTGAAACTTTTGGCTTTATGCGCGGAATGGGAGGCAGCCACCGCAGTTTCGAAACAGTGGGATTGGTGGAAGGCTTGCCTATATGCACTTTATCCACCGGACATCGGTGCAAAGGCGACAATAACATCCCTCTCGCGCAGTGGGGTATCGATTTGCCCTGGCCTGCCGTTTCTGAAAAGCGGCAACGTTTCATGCCTGTCAGGTGGAATGCCTAGCTTCGTCAAAAGTTCCCGCGGTGTGGCGCCTTCCGGCAATTCCAGACTGCCATCGTCGGCGAGGATGGATGCATAAGGCCGCAACTCATTGTATAACTTGACGACAATGCGCATGGGTCACACCGCCATGGTCCGCAATTGGGGATCGACTTGAAAACGGGCTTCGGTAATCGCCTTCAAGCCATCCAGGTCAATCTCCGGCGCCATCTCGGTGAGGACCATCCGGGTCTCATAAAACCGGAAGACCGCCAGCTCGGTCACGACAAGATCGGCTTCATTAAAACCGGTGACCGGCAAGGTGCAAGCCCGCACCAACTTGGGTTTCCCGCTGCCGGAGCAATGCGGCATGGCGACCACGACCTGTCGGGCGCCTGCCACAAGGTCCATTGCGCCACCAACACCCATCTGGCGCCCGTTGGGAATGATCCAATTGGCGATGCTGCCGGTTTCATCCACTTCGAAAGCGCCGATGACGGTGGCGTCGATATGCCCCCCGCGAATCATACCAAATGAAGTGGCGCTGTCGAAATAGCAACATCCCGGGGTTTCGGTGACGGGCTCCCGCCCGGCATTGATCAGAAGCGGATCGACCTGCCCACTGGGCGCCCTGGGTCCCACGCCCAGCATCCCGTTCTCCGCCTGGAGGAAAATTCTGTCACTGCGAATGTAGTTGGCCACCAAAGTCGGGGTACCGACCCCCAGATTAATGAACAGACGACGCTGTTGCGACATGAATTCCTGAGCAATCCAACGCGCAATGCGTGTTTTCGCTTGTTCTTTGGGGACAAGATCGGTCATCGCTTCACCTTTTCCACCAGCATGTCCACGAATATGTGAGGCGTGACAATGCATTCGGGGTCGAGTTCTCCCGCCGGGACAATCTCGTCCACCTCGGCAATAGTCAGGCGCGCGGCCATGGCCATCAACGGGTTGAAGTTGCGCGCTGTCTTGTAATAGGAAAGATTGCCGAGGGTATCGGCCTTACGGGCACGGATCAGGGCGACGTCCGCGTGTATGGCTCTTTCCATCACGTAGGTGCGCCCGTCGAACACCGCCGTCGGCTTGTCTTCGGTCAGCGCGGTGCCGACACCGGTGGCCACATAGAAAGCGGGGATGCCCACCCCCGCGGCTCGAATCGCTTCAGCAAAGGTACCTTGGGGCACCAACGTAACCTCGATGGCCCCGCTGTTTTTCGCTGCGGCCACATCCGGATTCCAATTGTAATAGTTGCCGATCAAAGCTTTCACCTGCCGATTGGCGAGAAATCGGCCCAACCCAATGCCCGGCGAGCCCAAATCGTTTGAAATGATTGTCAGATTGGTGACTTCGCTTTGGGCAACAGCGTCCACGAGCGCCTCGGGATAACCGGAATTGCCGAAGCTGCCAACCATGATACGGTCCCCCGACCGAATCTCGGTCGCCGCCTCGCCGGCGGTGCACATCTTTTCTTCGCGTAGCATGATTTTCTCCGTTATCGATTATAACGGTATACGATAAAAGGCTCTTCGTTAAGTAATCACACGTATAGCACAAGATATGCCAAGGCACCTCCTTGTACTGCCAACGTCCTGCGGGCAGAGGCCGCCATGCCATTCTCAACACATGGCGGGTATAACGGGCAGATCGTCAATCCCAAAGATCCTAATAAAGCCCGGCCTGTTCCTCCGCATCGGTTCGCAAAAACTGCCGCAAGGCGTCCCCGCGGGCTGTAATCACGGTGCCTTGGCGGGTGGCGCCAACGGTCACCAGCCCTTCTGCCCGCAACCGTTTTAAAAGGGCCTTCATCCGTCCCTCGGTTATCATAACACCCCGATGCGCTAACGCCCGACATAGGTGATTGCGGCCGACACCAGACGGTTTTTGGCCGGCCAGGATACGAAGCAGCATGCGAAGGGTTATGGCGCTCTCCTGGCCAACCATAAGCCGTACTGCCAGATCCCGCAGGGCGTGGGGATCGCGAAGTCCAGGCAGCGCGTCATCCGAAGATTCATGTCGCTGCAGCAGGTGTGGCAGATGGGCCTTCAGGAGGGTTGGATTGCCCTCGGAAGAAATACAGGCATAGTCCACGGTATTGATCAACTCACGGACGTTTCCGGGCCACGGGTATGCGATGAGCCGGGTTTGTGTTTCAGGCGCCAGGGCTTTACGGATGCCGTAGCGGTGTTTCATGAATCTGTTGAACAAGTCAAGAATGTCTTCGGTTCGCTCCCTTAGCGGCGGTATTTCGAGAGGCAAGCCGTTGATACGATAGTATAGATCCGACCGGAATCGGCGCTCGTCCATCGCCCGCTGCAAATCGGTATTGGTGGCGGCAACAACCCTGACATCCACCGGTATAATCCTGGATCCGCCAACCCGCAGCAGTTCCCGTTCCTGCAAAACGCGCAACAGGCGGGACTGCACATCCGGAGAGGCATCGCCGATCTCGTCAAGAAAAATGGTACCGCCGTGGGCCTGCTCGAAAAGGCCTTCCTTGCCGCCTTTACGGGCGCCGGTGAAGGCCCCGTCCTCATACCCGAACAGTTCACTTTCGATCAGGCTTTCGGAAAGACCAGCAAAGTTAACAGCCACGAAAGGACCTTCCCGCCGCAAGGAATGACAATGAATGGCATGGGCGAACAACTCCTTGCCGGTCCCGCTTTCCCCGCTGATGAGAATGGTTTTGTCCGTCTTTGCGAAACGCCTGGCTTTTTCCACAACGGCGGCCATCTGAAGACTTTGTCCCCAGATGTCGGCAAAGTCGTACTTGGTCAGATAGCCCTTTTGGGCAAGCTTGATGCGCACATCCTTTTCCAGACGCTGGATGCGGGCAAGTTCCCGGAACGTGTACAGATAGGAACGCTGCTTGCCCGTATCCACTGGAATCTTGGTCACGATCAACTGCTTGCCACGGTGGGCATAGATACTGGCTGCCTTGCCGGCCTCGTCGACCGGTTCGATCAACTCCGCCACTTTTTCGAAATCAGCCATCAACGCCTCGAAAGGTTGTTTGAGAAACTCTTGACCTTCCGGGGCAATCAGCTCCCGTGCCCGTCGATTGGCTCGATCCACGCGACCGTTGGGCGAAACGGTCACCAGCCCCTCCTCGAATTCGTTGAGTATGATTTCGTTGCGCTTGGCCAGCATTTCGGCATGGTTCAGAGTCTCACCCAATTTACGGCTAGCAGCCATTAAAAAGGTGTGATAGGTATTGGCATATTGTTCCAGATAATCGATATCGATGTCCAGGGCCATCAACAGCCGGCAGAAAGAAGCCATGCTGATTAACCGTGGCCCGATGTCGATATGGGTGCGAACATGGGCCGGACAGAGGTGCTGCATGCCCGGCGAAATCGCCGTGGTGAGCCGCTGAACACTGGCCGAGCCCTCGCGCCCCTGCCAAAAAGGGGTGTATCGCAAGTGATCGATGCCCATGTTCCGTAACGCAGTGATGGTCTCCTCGGTGGCATAGCGGGGATGGTTGATGACCAGCACAGGTGTGCCCCTGGGCAG
>JAGTVD010000175.1 GCA_018224505.1 Desulfatitalea sp.
GCCTTTTCCCGGAATCCTACCGGGCCATGGTGCGGCCGTTCCTGAGGGGCACGGTGGTCAGGGCCGGCTTGCTATTGGGTTCGGCCCTCATCCTGACCTCCGTAAACAGTTATCACCCTCAATATCTATCTTTGGTGGCGCTGCCGTTTGTCCTGGCCTGGATTGCCGCCCCAATGGTGTTGAAAAGAAAGTACACATCCATTTTAAAGAATCTCATATCCAGCAAAATGCTGGATCTGAAAGGCCTGGAAGAAAAGAACCCGGGCAAACTTTTTAAAAAAGACATTGCGGGCCAATCGTTGGTACAGGCCTTTTTGACGTCCAAGAATGATGATGCCATCTGGTACGCCAGACTTCTTAAAAGCCTGGAGGTTGATGACATCGATGCGTTGATCCTGCAAACCATAGAAAGCCAGGACGAATCCACCCAAGTGAGGCTTGTGGGGATGCTTTCGGACAAACTTGATTTCCAAACCTTTAAAGCGTTAAAAGGAATGCTACATAACAGTCAACCGCAATTGCGAAGAGCGCTTGTCAAAGCCATGAAGCACATCAAATCGGGTGAACTTAAATTGGAAATGGATCTCGATGTGTTCCGATCCTTGATGACCGATGCGGATCCAGTGGTCAGGGGCTATGCGGTTGCCTGCCTGTACCCATATGACCCGGTCGCATCGGAGAAAAAAGTCACCCAATGGTTGGCATCCGAAGATGACGGTTTGCGCAAAAGCGGTGTCATTGCCGCCGGAGAAACAGGGCAGGAAAACGATTTCGCCCAACGACTCGAAAGTTTAATCCGCAGCAACGAAAGCGACCCGATAGTGGGCGATATTCTGCGGGCCTTGGAGAAAATGAAAAGCAAAAACCTCGATGTGCTGGCAGCGGCCCTGCTCGATCACCCCATCGCCGATGTCCGTCATGCCGCCCTGTCCGTATTGACCGTTAAGGATGCAGTGACCCTTGAAAAATCGATCAGCCTTTTGGGGGATGCCAACGACTGGGTCCGCGAACAGGCCAAACAAAAGATAAAAGATGGCCGGTATATCGATGGTCAGAAGCTGGTCGCTTCATTGAGCCGACCCAATCACTATCTGCGGGAAAACATCTTTGATTTGCTTGAAACGCTTCAGATTAAGAATCTTGACCTTTATCGCTTCACGCAGGAGGGTCTTGAACAGTGCTATCTCTGCCTGTCAAAGGCCGAGGCCCTGAACGGCCTGGAAGAAAGCAAAAACAGACAACTTCTTTTTGATCATCTGATGGAGAAAAAAGATCTCGCCCTGGAGAATATTTTTCGTGTGCTTGCCATCCATGAAGCAGACGACCGCATGAAAACCTTGCGCAGGGGCCTGTTTTCGCAAGACAGCCGTGTCCGGGGAAACGCCATCGAGCTATTGGGCAACAGCATGGATAAACGACTTTTCAGAAAGTTCCAGCCCCTGCTTGAAGGCTTTTCACTCAATCGAACGCTGGCGTCCGGCAAAAAATATTTTCGTATTCCCACCTTTGAGAGAAGTGTGGAAGACCTTCTGCCCGCATTATTGAACAGCGGGGATTGGATAGAGGTGGTTTTAGCCTTTTCATTACTGCATGCCATGGCGGATTCCGCAAGGGCGGAGCTGATTCTACGTCATGCGGATATTATTACGGGGCTTTGTGCGTCTGTTGTACCACCCGTGCAGCAGGCTGCTGAGAATCTCTGGTGCGCATTGGAGGAGGGCGAGACCGTCATGGAGGGAAAAGTCATGGATAATGCGTTGACTATTACCGATAAGATTCTTTTGTTACGAAATATCGCCATCTTTTCCGGACTCAGCGTCAGCGAGCTCGGGGCGATTGCCACTGTCACCGAGACCACCGAATTTCCAGAAAATGAGACGGTTATCCGGGAAGGGGAACCCGGTGAAGAGGTCTTTTTGATCATTTCCGGCACGGTGTCGGTCAGCAAGCAAGGCGATGGGGGAAATCAAATACAACTCGACACCATGACAGAAGGGGACTATTTTGGTGAGATGGCACTTTTTGAGGAAATGGCGCGCTCGGCCACCATCCGAACCACTGCGCCGTCGCGATTCCTGATCCTGCATAAACTGGCGTTTACCGAACTGGTTCGGGAATATCCCCGTATTGCCCTGCAGATCTGCACCGCTTTGAGCCAACGGCTCCGGAATCTGCAGTCTCGATTGGCGCAGACGAGCTAAAGAATTGCATTGCATATTTTCATGGAGGACAACACCAGATGAAAATCGCCTTTCTCATGGACAGTATCGAGGGCATCAACCCGGTTTATGAAACAACGGCTGCCCTGATGTATGAGGCCAACCAGCGCGGTCACAACGTGTTCTTTTTTGAGCCCCATGATATTTACGTGCGCGGCCAGCAGATCGTTGCCCGCATGAAAGATGTCACGGTTTCGCCCGACATGCCGCTCGATCAATACTGGCAGGCGATCATCGTTCAGAAGCGCGAAGAAGCCCTTATCTTTGAATCCCTGGTCGATCTCGATGTCTTGTTTTTGCGCAAGGATCCGCCGCTCAACTACGGGTCGATAGAGATGTTAGCGCCGATTTCCGACAAAGTGTTCATGGTCAACGACCCCATCGGCATGGTGTTCGGCAACAGCAAACTCTACACGCTCAATTTTCCGGAACTCACCCCTGAAACCCATATATCCAGGGACCCGGCAAGGCTTCGCAAAATCATCGACAACTTCGGCGGCGACATGGTGATCAAGCCATTAGGCCGGTTCGGCGGTGAAGGGATTATCAAGGTTTCCACGAAAGATCCGGAAAACCTGAATTCGCTAATCAATTATTATGTCGGATCCCACAAGCCCTACGCCGAACGGGAGCAGATCATGGTCCAGGAATACCGGAAAGCGGTTAAGGAAAAAGGCGATGTCCGGATTTTACTGCTCAATGGCGAGATTTTAGGGGCGATGACGAGAATGCCGCCCGAGGGCAGTTTCAGAACCAATATCAAGGTGGGGGGCAGCGCGTATTTCCATGAGATCACACCGAAGGAACAGGAGGTATGCGAACGCATCAAGCCACGGCTTGTTAGAGATGGGCTCTACTTTGTCGGTATTGATTTGATCGATGAAAAGCTCATTGAAGTCAACTGTGTAAGCCCCGGCGGCATACCCCGGATCAACGGGCTCAACAACTGCCGAATCGAAACCCGGGTGATCGATTTCGTCGAAGCGCAAGCTTCCAGCCATCAGCGGGAACGTGCCCCCGAATGATACGTCCTGTGCTCTAACCATTGATAAGTCGCCGGCATTGCAATAGGCTGCCGGCCAAAGCATATGAGGGTTAATGCTCTTGCCTGTTATACGCCAAGGAAAAATGCTGACCGGTTTTCTTTTGTCATGTCTGCTTGCTGCTTTAATATCCTGCGGTCCCGGCAAGCATGACAGCCAGATGCTGCGCATTGGCCTGATGGAGGAGCCCAGAACC
>JAGTVD010000176.1 GCA_018224505.1 Desulfatitalea sp.
CGACATTGTGGGGGCCGCCGTCTACCTGGCTTCGGCGGCTTCCAATTATACCACCGGCACCGAGATCGTCATCGACGGCGCCGTTTTGCTGGCGCCGTTGATCAATGCACCGGGCGTTCCGATTTAAAATCCCTGCAATCCTGCATATTAATATTTTTAAAGGATCGTGTTCATTTTTGAGCGTTAGGTTTTAAGTGCAGGTGTGCTGGCGATTGCAGGGGGGGTAAGGAGTTCTTCATGGTTGTTGATGTGGACCGCGGTGGGGATACGCTTTTCAAGTGGGCCGATCACTTGCCCGGCATGCTCTGGGACGACGTTCGGGCCAGGGATGCGCGGGAAGCTGCGCTGTGTGTGGGCGGGGCCTGGGAAGAGGGTGTGTTCAGGGTGCCGCTGCTCGGATATATGCATGCGGTGGATCCGGCGGCGCAGCGGATCACGCGCCTGGAGGACCCCCGCCACCGGGTCGGGTACCAGTCCGGTGTGGTGCTGCTCTACGCCCTGGCACGTTCCATGGGCGTTCCCCCCAGTGGCCGCATGGTCAGCCCTTTGGAGTTGACCGGTGGCAAACTTTTCTTCACCGGGGCCCACAGCCTGGCCACCGGACCGCTGGCCAAACGCTACGCTGCGGAACCGCAGGGCTTCGTTGACCGGGCTGCGGCATTGGGTGCGGAGCGGGTTGAAGGGGCCGATTATGCCATTCGTATACCCGGGCTCCCGCTGCTGCCGCTGTATGTGCTGCTGTGGGACGGCGACGCGGAAACGCAGGCGCGTGCCTTCATCGGCATCGATGACCGGGCGTTGTTTCATCTGGATCTGGGCGGCGTATTCGCCCTGACCAATGTTCTGGTGGGCCGGTTGGTAAGATAATTAAGATGTGGTTTCTTGGATGTAACCTTAATGAGGGGAGAGAATCATGAAGCATTTGATGGTGTTGGTGGTGGTGACGGTTGTTGCTTTGTCCGCACAAAATGCCTGGTCCGATTTGCAAATCGGGCAGGTGCCCGAAACCGTCGTGTTGCAGGACAAGCAGGGCGGCCGCGTGGATGGTAGCTCCTGGAGCAGTGAAGAAGTGCGAGGTAAGGTTTCAGCGTTTTTCTATGTCGATCCCGACGTGTCGGATTTGAACGATGCCGCCAGCGAGGCGATGAAGGCCGAAGCATTTCCCCTGGATCAATACCAGTCCTTTGCCGTGATCAATATGGCCGCCACCTGGAAGCCCAACTTCGCCATCAACAGCAGATTGAAGAAAAAGCAGGAACAATATCCCAACACCATCTATGTCCGGGACAACGAAAAGGTGCTGGTGGAGGCGTGGGGCATATCCGATGAAAACAATTGCCTGCTCGTCTTTGATAAGCAAGGGCAACTGGTATTTCGAAAAGACGGCCAACTGGACGAAGCCGAAATCCAGACGATGATCGCCATCATCCACGACAACCTGACCCAGTAAAGCAGTGCATACGATTGCGAATGGAGACCCGTAACAAACCGGAAATGGAATAACGCATGGTACAAGAGATCAGACCGGACCTGTTTTTGATCGAGGTGCCGCTGCCCAACAGCCCCTTGAAGAGTTTGAACGCCTACGTGGTGCGTTCCGACCAGCGCAACCTGGTGATCGACACCGGATTGAACCGCACGGAGTGCTACGATGCGCTGACCGCGGGCCTCAAGGCGCTGGATGTGGATCTGAACCGCACCGACTTTTTCATCACCCACCTGCATGCGGATCACTTCGGCCTGGTGTCCAGGCTCAAGACGGACACCAGCCGGGTTTTTTTCAATCGTCCGGATGCCGAGATCATCGAGATGCGCGGCGGTTGGGAGCCCATGTTCCAGGCCGCCGCCCGCAACGGTTTCCCGGAGAGATTGCTGCGCAGCGCCCTCGAGCAGCACCCCGGGTACAAGTTCGGGTCCGAATGGGTGCCCGAACTTAAACTGCTCAATGACGGCGATCGCGTTGAAGTGGGCGATTATCACTTCCAATGCGTGCAAACCCCCGGCCATACCGTGGGCCACACCTGCCTGTACGAACCGGACAAAAAGTTGTTCGTGGCCGGCGACCATATCCTCATCGACATCACCCCCAACATTCAGTGCTGGTCCGACACCGAAGACCCGCTGGCGCGCTACATGGAGAGTCTGGATCGGGTCTACGCGCTGGACATCGAGCTGGTTTTGCCGGGCCACCGACGTCTCATCGACGATTCCCGGGCCCGGATAACAGCCCTCAAGGAGCACCATGAGAAGCGGTGCGCCGAGATCATGGCTATTCTGGACGGTGCCGAGATGAACGCCTATGCAGTGGCCGCCCGCATGTCTTGGGATATCCGCTGCGACTCATGGGAGGACTTCCCCGTGGCCCAGAAATGGTTCGCCACCGGAGAAGCGATTGCCCATTTGCGTTATCTGGAAGGGCAGGGCAACATTCAGCACTTGAAACAGGATGGTTTTTCGACTTTCAAAAGCAGTTCCAACTAAAAGAACCCCCCTTTTGCCCGATGGGCAGCCGGGGGGTGTTCTTTATTCGGGTTGGTTTGCGATTAACGTCAGCGGTGTGCCAATAATTGGAAAAAAAATTACCTAAAGCAGCTTCCAGCCATTTTTGTGGGAGCGGCTTCCACCGCGATACTTGCACACGGTGTAGCATACCTGCGCGATCGGGCGCACCATCACGCTAACCACAAGCGCCTTAACCACCCTCATGGTATAATTTGCAAGTCCTGGCGTTCTGCTACAAGTCCTTGACACTGACGGCCATTCTATCTACCATACCTTCAATGCATCAAAAAAATCCGCAACAATCCATTTCCCGGAGGTGGCCCGTGCGATCCAAAGCGTTCCCCATCGTCGGCATCGGCGCCTCGGCCGGAGGATTAGAGGCCTTGGAGCTGTTCCTGCGGCACGTGTCGGACGGCAGCGGCATGGCCTTTGTCATCGTCCAGCACCTGGACCCGAACTACAAGGGTATCCTGGTGGAGCTGCTCCAGCGCACAACCACCATGCCCGTCGTGCAGGTCAAGGACGGTCTGCGGGTCGCAGCGGGCCGCGTCTATGTGATTCCGCCCAATAAAGACATGTCCATCCTGCACGGTGTGCTGCACCTGCTGGAACCGGCTGCCCCCCGGGGTTTGCGCCTGCCCATCGATTTCTTTTTCCGCTCCCTGGCCGATGACCGCCAGGCCCTGAGTATCGGCGTCATCCTTTCGGGTATGGGATCCGATGGGACCCTGGGCATCCGGGCGATCAAGGAGAAGACCGGGGCGGTCTTTGTCCAGGCGCCGGCCTCGGCCAAATTCGACGGTATGCCGCGCAGCGCCATCGCATCCGGTCTGGCGGACGTGGTCGCCACGGCCGAGGAGTTGCCGGGCAAAATTGCCGCCTATCTGAAACACGCACCGCTTGACACCGGGACCGAGCCGCCCCGGGAGAGCCACAACCAGAGCGACCTGGAAAAAATATATATCCTGCTTCGGACACAGACCGGACACGACTTCTCCCTCTACAAGAAGAGCACCATCAACCGCCGGGTCGAGCGGCGCATGGGCCTGCACCAGATCGACAAGATCGCCCACTATGTCCGGTTTCTGCGCGACAATCCCCAAGAGGTCGAGCTGCTTTTTAAGGAGCTGCTGATCGGCGTCACCAACTTTTTCCGCGATCCGCCGGCTTGGGAGCAGCTCAAAAATGAGATCGTCCCGGCCCTGCTGGCGGCCCACCCCAATGGCGGGGTATTGCGGGCCTGGACATGCGGCTGTTCCACGGGCGAAGAGGCCTATTCCCTGGCCATGATATTCAAGGAGGTGCTGGAGCAGGTCAAGCCGGTCGACAAGGTTTCGCTCCAGGTTTTTGCCACCGACCTGGATCGGGACGCCATCGACAAAG
>JAGTVD010000177.1 GCA_018224505.1 Desulfatitalea sp.
GCGACATGCAGCGGCGGTATCGGTTGCCCGGCGAACAGCCGGCTCAATGCTTCGTCGATGACCCCTTCGCAGGTCACCACTTCTATGCCGGCGGCGGCGAGAGCGTTGCGGGGGCTGTCACCGATGCCGGCGACCAGCAGGGTGTGGCAGTCGCGCAGGCGGGCGGCCAGTTGGCGCCAGCGCAGGGGGCCGCTGCCGGGTTCGGGGGTGGGGCGCTGTTCGACCAGGGTCGGGCCGTGGGGGGTTCGGCCGTAAATGTGAAGTTCGGCGGCTTCGCCCAGGTGTTGGTTGATCAGCGCGCCTTCCATGGTGGCTACCGCCACGTGGGGTCGGTCGGGGGCACTGGTGGGCGACGGCGCGGTATCGCCGGGGTCCGCTGCGTGGCTGCAGCGTTGCAGCAGGCCCATCAGTTCGGCCGAGGGGGCTTCGCCGAGCAGGCCCACGGCGTCGGCCCGGCAGCGGGTGCAGTGGGCCATTTGGGGCACGTGGCGGCCGGCGGCGGCGCGGATGGTGGCCACGCGCGCGTTATCCGGGGGTTCCAGGTGGGCCAGGGCGCTGCCGGGGCTGGGTTGATAGGGCATGCTGTTGAACAGGTCCACGCCCAGTTGCCCCATGTGCTCGGCGATGGCGGCGATGTGGTGGTCGTTGATGCCCGGCAGAATGATGGCGTTGATCTTGACGATGATATCCCGCGCCTTGAGGGCCTGGATGGCGGCGATCTGGCGTTCGAGCAGCAGGGCGGCGGCCTTTTCGGCGCGCACCACGTGCTTGCCCACCCGCATCCAGCTGTAGACTTGGGCGCCGATGGCCGGGTCGATGGCGTTGACGGTGAGGGTGACGTGGCTGACGGCCAGGCGGTGCAGGGCCTCGATGTGGGGCAGCAGTTCCAGGCCGTTGGTGGCCACGCAGAGCATCATGTCCGGAAAGCTCCGGCGCACCCGTTTGAAGGTCTCCAGGGTCTCGGCGGCGTTGGCGAAGGGGTCGCCGGGGCCGGCGATACCCACCACCCGGATCTCGGGGCGCCGGGCCATCACCTGTTTCAGGTAGTCGAGGGCCTGGACGGGCGAGAGCAGGGCGCTGGTGACGCCGGGGCGGCTTTCGTTGACGCAGTCGAAGCGTCGGTTGCAGAATTTGCATTGCACATTGCAGCGCGGGGCCACCGGCAGGTGGATGCGGCCGTACCGCCGATGGCTTCCGGGGTTGAAGCAGGGGTGTTGGGCGAGGTTCATGACGACTCCCTTTCTGGTACCGGTCACATGTAGGTATAGCCGACCGGCGATGCGGCCTGGCGGGTTTCGATGAGGGCGTTGGCCATACGGTCGAAGAGGATCGTGGCCCCTTCGTAGCCGATGTGGCGCAAACGCGGGCCTCCCATGCGGTCGTGGATGGGAAAGCCCACCCGCACCAGGGGGATGCCCAGGCGCCGGGCCATGGCGTAGCCTTTGCTGTGGCCCACGATGAGGTCCGGTTGGGCCGCGGCGACGGCTTCTTCGATGGTGGCGAAATCGGCCCCTTCCAGGATTTTCATGCCGGCGTGCTGCCGGGCGGGCACCAGTTGATGCAGCACCTGGGCCAGGTGCCGGCTGGCGCCGCCCGAAGCGCAGACCACGGGATGGATGCCGATTTCGGCCATGAAGGCGGCCAAGCCGGCCACCAAGTCCTCTTCGCCGAAGACCGCGGCCCGCACGGTGTTGACGTGCTTGTGCCCGTCCACCAGCGTGTCCAGCAGGCGGCCGCGCTGGGCCTGGAACGCGGCGGGTACGGGCCGGCCGCTGATGTCGGCCAGGGCCTGGAGCAGGACATCCGTGTGCCGGATGCCCACCGGCAGTCCCAGACGCAGGGCGGGCACGCCGCAGCGGGTGTGCAGGTCGGTGGCGGCGGTGTCGCCGGCGGCGGCCAGGGTGTGGCCCAGCTCGATGGTGGCGGCGGCATTGCCGGCGGCGGCGATGGCGGCCACCGGGGTGCCGCCGGCCGGGATGCGCTGGTAGCTTTCCCACTGGCCGCCGTCCAGGGTGTCGCTGTAGTCCGGCAGCACCATGGCCTGGAGGCCGAAGGCGGCCGCCATCTCCTTGAGGTGCCGCAGGTCGGCGGGCGACAACAGGCCGGGCAGCAGGTTGACTTGCTCCGGGGCCGCGCCTGCGCGGCCTTTGGCCAGGGCCCCCAGAGTGGCCCGCACGGCGCGGTGGAACCCTTCCATGTGGCTGCCCTGGTAGCTGGGGGTGCTCACGTGGACGATGGGCGGATGAGGCTCCCCAGGGGTGGCGGCCAGGAAAGTCTTGATGAACATGGGCACATCGTCGCCGATGGTCTCGGACAGGCAGGTGGTGGCCACGCCGATCAGGGCCGGGTCGTACTGCCGGCAGACGTTTTCCAGGGCCAGTTGCAGGTTGGCGCCGCCGCCGAACACGGCGGTCTGTTCGGCGAAGTTGGAGCAGGCGATATCCATGGGCTCCTTGAAATGGCTGATCAGGTAGCGCCGGATGTAGGTGCTGCATCCCTGGGAACCGTGCAGCAAGGGCACCCCGCCGGCAATCCCCTTGAACACCAGCGAAGCCCCCAGCGGCGCGCACAGCTTGCAGGCGTTCTGGGTGGCCGAAGCAGAAGGGACGGGCGCGAGCGCTGCCAGGGTGTAGGCCTCTTCGATGGGGGGGGTGGGGTTCATGGGGTCCTCCTCAGTAACGCCCAAACCGGACTCGTCACGGTCAGATGCACTTCCTTGGCGAAATGCAGCATGCCTTCGAATCCCGCCAGGGGGGTTTTGCGTTCGTGGTTGTGGTCGCAGAAGCCGAGCCCCAGTTTGTAGGCGATGGGGCGCTCCTTGACGCCGCCGATGAACAGATCGGCCTGTTTTTCGATGACGAAGCGGGAGAGCTCCAGGGGGTTGGCGTCGTCCAGGATCACGGTGTCCGGATCGCACAGGGCGCGCATGTGGGCGTAGTCGTCGGCGTTGCCGGTTTGGGAGCCGGCCAGCACCACCCGCATGCCGATCAGGCGCAGGGCCTTGATCAGGGAGAACACTTTGAACGCCCCGCCGACGTAAACGGCGGCGCGCTTGCCTTCCAGGTCGCCCCGGATGTGGCGCAGTTCGGGCATGACGGCGGCAACCTCATCGCGCACAAGCGTTTCGGTGCGCTCCCGGATGCCCGGGTCGTCGGGGAAGTGGGCGGCCACGTCGTATAGCGCCTGGGCGGTGTCCTCGATACCGAAGTAGGAGGCGCGAATGTAGGGGATGCCGTACCGCTCCTTCATCTGTTCGGCCAGGAAGGTCATGGCCCCCGAGCACTGCACCACGTTGAGGGTCGCGCCGTGGGCCCGGCGCACGTCGTCCACCCGGCCGTCGCCGGTGAGCACCGAGACCACCTGGACGCCCATGCGCTCGTAGTATTGGCGGATCATCCACGCTTCGCCGCCGATGTTGAATTCGCCCAGGATGTTGATGCTGACCGCGGCGATATCCGTGATGTCGCCGGTGCCCACCAGGCTGAACAGGGCGTCGCAGGCTGCCTTGTAGCCGTCCTTTTTGGTGCCTTTGAACCCTTCGGAATGCACCGGCAGCACCGGGATACCCTGCTCCCGGGCGACCCGCCGGCAGACCGCCGCCACGTCGTCGCCGATGATGCCCACGATGCAGGTGCTGTAGACAAAGGCGGCTTTGGGGCGGTACGTCGCAATCAGCTCGCACAGCGCCTTGTAAAGCCGCGGTTCGCCGCCGAAGATGACTTCGCGCTCGCCCAGGTCGGTGGAGAAACTCATGCGGTGCAACTGGGGTCCGGACGACAGTGCCCCCCGGATATCCCAGGTGTAGGCCGCGCACCCGATGGGACCGTGGACCAGGTGCAGGGCATCAGCGATGGGATAGAGGACCACCCGCGACCCGCAGAACACGCAGGCCCGCTGGCTCACGCTCCCGGCCAGGCTGTGCCGGTCACAGGCCATCTCGAACGTTCCATTGCCCGCCTTATCAAAAATCTGCTTCTCCCGCTCCCGCAACAATGGTATCGTACGCATCATCCCACCTCTTCTTGTTCAGTATTAAATGCCGCGATTTCTTGCTTTGTACTTTAAACCTGACACTTCAAACGGTACGTCTTCAGACGTTCTACAATACCAACTCGAACTCGATATCACTGCTGTCGCGCTCCTTCCGATCCAACAACGCGTCCAGCATCTTCTCCAGCAAACGCAGGGCGCCGCGGTAGCCCACGGTGGGAAAGTAGCTGTGGCCCATGCGGTCGAGGATGGGGAAGCCGCAGCGCACGAAGGGGATGTCATCGTCCCGGGCGATGTACTTCATGTAGGTGTTGCCCATGAGCAGGTCCACCGGCCGGTCCTTGATCCATTGGTGAAAAAGGTACATGTCCCCGGGCACGGCGATGCGCAGGTCGTCGCCCATGTCGGAGAGGGTGTCACGCAGGCTCTCCTCGAACTTCTTGCCGGCCGGCGATCCGGTCACCAGGTAGACCGGGCGCATGTCCAGGGCGATCAGAAAGCGGGAGAGGGCCAGCAGCTGGTCCGGATCGCCCACCAGTCCCACCCGTTTGCCGTGCAGATAGGGGTGCCAGTCCGAGATGGCGTCGACCAGCTGGCCGCGCTCCAGGTCGATGGTTTCAGGCACGTTGACCCCGGCCATGCGCCGCAGGGTGTCCACGAACAGATCGGTGTCATGCAATCCGATGGGCAGGTTGAGCACCTTGCAGGGCACTTTGCACTTGCTGTCCATGGCCAGGCCGGCGGGGGCCGAGGCCATGACGCCCAGGGCGATGGTGCCGATGCTGGTGCCGCTCTGGCGCAGTTGGTCAATGGTGACGCCGCCTTCGGGAAACATGCGATACTTGCCGGTCAACGGGCCATTGAGCACCCGGGCAGTGTCGGGAAACAGGATCGAGGCGACACCCATCCCGGTGGCCAGGCGCCGGATTTCGGCCATGTCGGCCGGCTCCACGAAGCCGGGAATCAGGTTGACGGTTCGGCTGCGCGGCCCGCTCTCGGCGAAGTAATCCACCATGGCCTTGGTCATGTTGGCAAAGCCGGTGACGTGGGAGCCGATGTAGCTCGGGGTGTTG
This sequence comes from Desulfatitalea sp., assembly GCA_018224505.1. Taxonomy (GTDB): domain Bacteria; phylum Desulfobacterota; class Desulfobacteria; order Desulfobacterales; family Desulfosarcinaceae; genus Desulfatitalea. The sequence goes on from JAGTVD010000177.1 coordinate 5,064, forward strand.
GCGTGGAACACGTACTTGCCCTCGGGTATCTTGCCATCGGCCTTGGCCTTGTTGACGATCTGGGGGATATCGTCGCCGATGGTCTCGGACAGGCAGGTGGTGTGCACGGCGATCACCTCCGGTTCGTACACCGTGAAAATGTTGTCAATGGCCTGCAGCAGGTTGGCCTGGCCCCCGAACACCGAAGCCCCCTCGGTGAACGCGCTGGTGGCGGCCATCACCGGCTCCTTGTAGTGGCGCGTGAGGGTGCTGCGGTGGTAGGCGTAGCAGCCTTGCGAGCCGTGGCTGTGGGGCAGGCACCCGTGAACGCCCAGGGCGGCGTACATGGCCCCGATGGGTTGACAGGTCTTGGCCGGATTGACCGTCAGCGCCTTGCGTTCCTTGATTTCGGCGTTGGTGTGTCTGAGTAACATGGTGGTACACTCCTTATACGTTCGGGTATGAGCAAGTTGTCTGAAGATGGTGATTTTCGATGCCGGGCACTCCCCTTTGACACGCCGATGGTCGCTTCACGGCCCGACCGCCGGTCTTTGCTTCACAGCAGCAGGCCCATCATTCGAAGGCGTACTTGGCGGCCAATTCCGGATTTTTCTGCCAAGGGGCTTTCAGGTAGCCCCACACCCGGCTGTTCACCATGCGGTCGATCTCATGGTAGAAATTGATCGCCCCCTTGAATCCGGCATACGGGCCGCCATAATCATAGCTGTGCAGCTGCTTGAGGGGGATGCCGTGCTTCTGGACCACATACTTCTCCTTGATGCCCGCGCAAAAGATATCCGGCTTGAACAGGGCGATCATCTTTTCGGTTTCATGATGGCTGATGTCGTCGATCACCAGCGCGCCGGCATCCATCTCCGACATCATGCCCTCGTAATCGGCAAAGGCCACCCCCTTGCCCTCCAGGGCCTTGGCCCGCGCTGCATCCACCCGCGGCTGGTAACGATCCGGGTCGGGATGCACCTCCAGCTCCTGGATGTTGCGGCTGTCGGCATCCACCTTGATGTCGGGCAGCACCCGGCGCCCCTCGTAGTCGTCCCGGTGGGCGAACTCGTAGCCGGCCGACAGGGTTACCATGCCCAGCTCCCTGAACAGCTCCTGGTAATGGTGGGCCCGGGAGCCGCCCACGAACAGCATGACCCGCTTGCCCTCGGTGCGCGGCTTCACCACCGCCGCCTCGGCCTCCACCACCGGCAGCTCGGCGGCGATTACCGCCTCCACCCGCTCGCTCAGGGCCGCATCGCCGAAGTAGTCGGCGATCTTGCGCAGGGACTTGGCCGTGGCAGCGGCCCCGATGAAATTGACCTTGATCCAGGGCAGCCCGAATTTGGTCTCCATCATCTCGGCCACGTAGTTGATCGAGCGATGGCACATAATCAGGTTCAGGTCGGCGGTGTGGCTGCGGGCGAAATGGTCGATGCTGGAGTTGCCGCTGTACGTGGCCACCAGGGTCAGGCCGCAGGCCTCGAAAATACGCTCGATCTCGAAGGCGTCGCCGCCAATATTGTACTCGCCCAGCAGGTTGATCTTGAACTCCCCTTCGGGCACCGTGTCGTCGGTGCCCACCACATGGGTGAATATGCCGTTGTTGGCGATGTGGTGGCCGGCGGATTGACTCACGCCCTTGTATCCTTCGCAGGAGAAGCCGAAGACGTTGATGCCCAGTTTGGCCTTCATCTCCCGGCAGACGGCATGCACATCGTCACCGATCAGCCCGACCGGGCATGTGGAAAACACCGCAATGGCCTTGGGCTTGA
>JAGTVD010000178.1 GCA_018224505.1 Desulfatitalea sp.
ACCGCGCTACTCCTTCGGATGACACTCGTTGCATGTCGCCGGAGCGATGCGGGCGCTCTTTTCCTTGTTGTAATCACGATGGCACGCCACGCAGTTGGCGTGCATGGCATTGGCATGATAGGTCAGCTGCTCCTGATCGGACATGCCCTGGGCCTGACGTCCCCGCACCTCGCCCGGCTTACTGTGGCAGTCGATGCATTTTTGAACGGAATCGTCCGCCTTCAGGTCGTTCAGCGGTTTGCCTTGATCGTCGTGATGGCACTCCCCGCAGGCGACCTTGTATTCATCGATATGCTTCTGATGGGTGAAGGTGACACTGCTGCGGGTTTTCTTGTAAGGTGCCTCAAGGACCATTACTTCCGGCATCCCGGCCGCATAAAGCACCGCCGCTGCGCACAAAATAAGACCCGTACCAATGGCGATCATTAAACTGAAAGGGCGTTTTTTTAGCACGTATTCACCTCCTTTAAACCATTGTTTTTTGCGATTGAATCCTCAACCGTCCGCTTTTTTACCAAATCCCCCCCTGGCTGTCAATGATTGTCCTTTCCGGTGACGATACCCACCAACGGTCAGGAACGATCTGCCAATGTATGACGTTTGTGATGCCATAAAAGATTACAAAAATCATTCCGGACGGCAACGCTGCCTGTGGCGCCCCCGATTTAAGGTTCCACATCGGAGGACGACTGTGCGTCCGGGGCCGATTTGCGGCCGAAGACCCGCGCGCCGATGATGCTGAGTTCATAGAGCAACATCATCGGCAAGGCCATGAGAATCTGGGTGACCACATCGGGCGGGGTCAATATGGCCGCAGCCACAAAAAACAGGAATATGGCGTATTTACGGTGTTTTTTTAGACTTGCAACCGACACGATACCCAGGCGGGCCATAAAAGTAATAACCAGGGGCAACTCGAAGGCCAGTCCGAAGGCCAGCAACAATTTCGAGGAAAACCCCAGATACTCCTTCATGGAAGGCATCGGTCGGATGGTCTCGCTTGCAAAGCTGAGGAAAAACTCGAATCCGATGGGAAAAACGATGAAATACCCGAACAAGGCACCGCCCAGAAAAAAGAAGGTGGATAAAAACAAAATCGGCATGACAAGCCGCTTTTCCTTGTCATAGAGGCCTGGTGCCACGAACATCCAGAACTGGTAAAGGATCACCGGCGAAGCCAGCATCAAGCCACATATGAAGGCCGCCTTGAGAAAGGTGAAAAACGCCTCGGGCAGGTTGGTGTAGATCAAGTGATCGCCCGGTTTGAGAACCCCCACCAGGGGCATGGTCAGGATATCGAAAATCTGCTGCTTAAAGGCGTAGGAGAGCAGAAAGCCGACACCCACGGCGATGAAACATTTGATCAGCCGCGAGCGCAGCTCTTCGAGATGGGCGGTAAAGGGCTGTTTGTCGGGATCGGTCATGAAGCACCATCCCCTTTGGCACCCGCCTGTTTCTCGTCGTCGGTCTTGATATCGGAAGCGTCTTTATCCTCCTGCGGGTCCTGGTGTTGCGCAGCGCCACTGCTGTCGATGGCCGGTGGCGTCAAGTCGGAAGAGGGCATGCGATCATCAGCGGCGCGTTCCTTGGGGGCGGATGCCGTCTTGGTGTCGGAAGCATCGAAGGCTTTCCGCACATCCCGGTCGGTCTGCTTCAGGTTTTCACGCACCTCGTCCAGGCCGGCCTCTTGTTCGAGGCTCTGCTTCAGATCGCTGGTGGCACGCTTGAACTCCCCTAACGCCTTGCCAAGGGATTTGGCCAGATCGGGCAGCTTTTTAGGGCCGATGAAAATAAGCGCCACCGCCAGAATCACAATCAATTCCGGCATGCCGATACCGAACATAGAACGCTCCTTCACTTGGAATGGTTGCGCACAATCCATTTCTCATAGGGCTTTTACGGGGGCTTGTCAAGGAAAACCAAGCCGCCATGAAAACACTAACCGACTGTATTTAAATAAAATGCAATCTTACTGGAAAGGCTTTTCAACGGCTATCGGGCATCGCTTTCCGGTGTCAGAACCAGAAAGTAGAGCATGCCGGGGTGGCGCAGGTGACCGGCAGCCACTTCCGCTACCACTCCACCGCCCCAAAACAAGTCGGCCCGGCCGGGACCGGTGATGGCGCTGCCGGTGTCCTGGGCCAGGGCAAAACCACGATGCTCAAACCACTCATCGATGTTGCCCTGCCCATCCACTTTGGGAATAGGCAACTCTACAAAGGCCAGGGCCGCAAGAGGAAACAAGCGGCGGTCCACAGCCACGGAGCGCATCGGGGTCAGGGGGACGCCCAGTGCCCCGAGAGGGCCGTTGGCGATCGTTCGGAAAAAGATAAAGCGGGGGTTGTAGTCCAGTACCGCCCGCACCTGTTCCGGGTTTTGGCGCAGGTGCCGGCGAATGGCCTGCATGGACATTTTATCGGGGTCGATGTGCCCCTGATCGATGAGCAAACGGCCAATGCTGCGGTAGGGCCGGCCATTGGAACCGTCAAATTGCAAATGCAGACGGTCGCCGTTTCCCAGATCGATTTTGCCCGAGCCCTGGACCATCATCATGAACAGATCGATTTCGTCCGCCACCCAGGCCACGGGGGGGGCGATGCGGGCAAACCGGCTGTCCCTGCCGATAGCCGCCCGGTCGGGATAGGGCACCACCGTGCGCCCTTCGAGGCGTCCCACGATGCGCCGCCCCGTCAGGTCAGGGTCAAACGGCGTCAGGTCGATGTCCAGCAGATCACTGGGCCGGGAG
>JAGTVD010000179.1 GCA_018224505.1 Desulfatitalea sp.
CGCCCTCTATGAACCTTGCCGGCGTCTTTCGGAGACCGAGAGGCCACCGATACCCCAATTGTCCGTTGGGACCTCCTCGATGATGACCACGGTCGTTTGGGGGTTCTTTCCTAACACTTTGGCCAGAAGGTCTGTAACGCCTTTTATCAGTTCTGCTTTTTTCTCCTCTGTGGCGCCGTCCGGCGTTATTTTAATGTTGATCAGGGGCATGTCTTTCTCCTTTTATTCCTCTTTTTGATACCAGTTACCGTTCTCCGCCTGCAGCCATTCACCGGGTGTGGCTCTATCGGCGATCTGCAGGGCGCGCCGCTGCCCGACGATCTGGATGCCGGTGTTTGTCTGGCGTGCGATCTGCTCGTAAACGCTGCGCCGGTCCTGGTTTTCGGCAGCGACCACATCCTGGCCCTCCGATTGTCCTTGGAGCACCTCGAGGAAGCCCTGGTTGTTCTCCCCCACGACACCCCGCGTTTTCAGATCCAAGATGGTGGGCAAGCGCTCGAGCATGCGTGTTTTAAGATTATCGGCAAGAGCCGTGCCGCCGGCAACCAGGCCGGCAACCATCACCAAAAGTATGAGAAACCCTTTTCTTCGTAACGCCATTGTACCCTGCTCCTTTCCCGGATCGGCCGACATTCGTCGGCGATGGGTTCAGCGTTGCAGTTTTTCCTCGGCGGTATCCAGGTCGGCGAAAAAATCATCCAGGGCCCGGTCCACCTTGACATTGACATCGATGGTGATGTGCATGGGTGCCACTTCAATGCGATGCACCGTCTCCACCTTGTGCTGGGTCTGGCAGGCCTGGCTCCCCAAGGCCAACAGCGCCACTGCCACTGCCCCTATGAATGCTTGTTTCATGCAGAGACTCCTTTGGTTGGTCCAGCCCGACAGGCGCGATGCGAAGCCCCTTTTGGCAAAGCCATCAGCGCCCCCGGGGTGTCCAAAGCGTTTTGTAGTCCAAAATCCGGTCCAGGGGGGTCCGGAAGTTCAGATCGATACGAATCCCCTTGAATTCCGCCTGGCCTTCGCCCGCATAGCGTTGAAAACTTCCTGTTTGCGGATCATAGGCAAAGGGCAGCAGGCGGTTGGGCCGGCCGTCCAGTTCCAAGCGTAGCAGCAAATCCCCATTTTGACTCGTCAAATTAAGTTGGGCCCATTCGTAACTATAGTCTTTCAGCGCCTCGGTGGCAATATCCAGCTGCGTGCGCTGGGGCGAGCCCGGCGCCAGACCCTCCAAGGGTAAATCCATTCCCCGAAGTTTGATGGTGCCGGCCTGGCTCGGGGTTGAATAGAGAAAGCCGTCGTCAAAACGCAACCGGCCGTTTTGCCAGCGCACGGGGATGCGGCCATTCACGGCCCCGTCGCCGCTGGCCTCGGCGCCGCCGAGCTGTTCGAGCACTTTGGCCAGATTGAGGCGATCCCCATGCACCGTTGTCGTCAACTCCGTGCGTTGGGGACTGAGGCGGAATGCTTGGGTTTGCAAGCGCCCCTGGGCCCAATCCATCTCAAGATTTTCAACGAACAAGGTGCCCGGCGGTTCGAGCTGAAACGCCAATTGCAAATTGCTGGCTTCAAGCTTGCCCAATACCAGGCGCGCCACCCGCAGTTGCTGGTTCGGCGCCGTGCGCCGCCCCATCAGGTCTGTTATTTGCAAATCACAGGCGATGCCCTCGAGCAACAGGCCGCTTTCCGGGTGGCGCACCACCGCTTGATCGATCTGGACCCGCCCCGTTGATCGCAGCGCACCTCCCTCGATCGCCAGCTCGGCCGCGGCCGAGAATCGACCGTTGGCCTGGAAGCCGGTGGCGGATGCGGCAAAGCGCCCCAGATCCACATTCTGGGGCGGGGTGTAAGTGGGCATCGTTAAATCCATTCGCAGCGCAGTGCCGTTCAGACGGCTATTGAGCAGCCGGCTATTGAATAGGACGGTCATCCCCGGGAAAAGTTTACTCCGATGGGTCGCTTCCGCCCAAAATCCGCCGGCGTGAAGGCCCAGCCGCCCTTCCAGAGTGCCCAACAGTTCCGAGCGCCAGTAGATCGGTCCCGCCTTCAGGGTGCCCGGAGCCGGGGCGGGTATTAGCGGCCAGCGCACCGGCAGTTGCGCGGAGAGACCCAGGAGCCGCAGGTCATGCGTGGTGTCGACGATCCGGCCGTCATCCATGCGGATCTCCCCGGTGAGGGACCAATCCGCTGTGTTGGCCCTTTCGATGCGGAAGGTCGACCTGTTCTTGGGAAAGGTGGCCGTCGCAGTGCCCACAAGGGCACCCAGGTTGCTCAAGTCGGCAGTTCCATGGATGTGCCATCCCCCGGCGTTGTCCAGGGCGCCGGCGATGGCGACCTTCGGACAGTGGGCGGAGGCCGTGGGCAGTTGGATGCGCAGATCCTCGAGAGTCGCCTCGTAACGGGCTTCGAGGTTTCCATCATCGTATGCCCCGGTGATGGCGACGTGCGGGTGCCGGCTGGATAGAACCAGCTCTCCGTGTCGTGCTGCCAGGCGGGCGGTCTCGACGGACGGCGCGCCGGTCCCGCGCACTTCGAAATCGACGGATGCGGCGCTTGGGGATAATCGGGCGGTGGTCTGCCACGCCATGGCCAGGGGGGTCTCTAAAAGAAGGGGCGGGTTGGCGGTCACATTCACGGCCTGGACAGGGATTTCGGTCAAGGCTTCGGCCGTGGCGCGCCATCCCGTATCATGGGGTGTCAGTGTCCCGCTGAGGGTGCTCACTTGCAGCCGGATCGGGGTACCCGCCTGGAACGGTCCTAAGGCCCATTGCCAAGGGGTGTCTGCTTGCTTGCGGATCTGTACCCGGATGGGCACTTCTGCGCCTTCATCGTTGGTGTGGTTGCCAAGTGTGATGTCTGGCAGGGTGACACGGGTGTGCCGCAATCGGGATTCGAAGGTCAGCGCGGCTAGTGCCGGGGGTTGGATCTGCCCTTGAATTTGGGCCGTGACGTCCAATAGACCCCTTGCCTCCAGGGCCGGGGCTACGGGTGCCAGCAGCGGTGCCAACGTTTCCAGCACCAGCCCTTCTCCGGTCAGGTCCAGCGTGACGGCGTTGGCGTTGGTGTCCAGGGTGCCCGCAATCTGCAGTGGGTTGCCCCATGGAGCGATACGGGCCGTGCCCGTGATGGTGCCTTCCTGCAGGCCAGCGGTATCGAGGTCGAGATCAAAGGGCGAATGGAGGGTGCGACCCCGCCAGAGCATACTGAGGACGCCATTTTTGACGGTCAGGCGAATGGGCCGCACCGGCAGCCGGGCGCTGAGTTCTGAAGCGGTCCATGCCTGGTTTGCCGCCGCCGCCGGCTGGGTCTGGCGGTTCGATGCGTTGCTTGCTGCTATGAAGCCGTCCATTGTCAGTTCGATGCGCGGCGCACTGATGACAATGGCCGTCAGTTCTTTGCGCAGCAGCGAGGCCGGTGAGTAGTCCAGTTGAATGGCAGCGATATCCACGCGCAGGTGCTGCCCGATCTCCAGGTGTATGGGCCCCAGGTCGGTGCTGCGCCACCCGATGTGTCGAATGCGAAGCGCGTGCAGATCGACTCCCGCCGCTGTACTCCATCGGGGCAGCAGACGGGTTTCCAGGTAGGTGGGCAGGTACAGCCACAGGGCCAGCATAAAGACCGCCAAGACGGCAACAAGGCTGGCAGCGGCAGCCAGCCAAGCTTTTTTAAGGGATAGGCGCATCGCAGCCAGCTTGCCTTGTCGGATGGGTTGTCATTTGGGTGCATGTGGAGGCCATGAGATTATCGATAACGACTCGGACCCTGAAAAGTCAAACCAAATGTTGCATCCGCCGGTTGTATTGGCGCCTGCCGCATGGTATGCGTGCGGCATCAAGGATGATGCCAACGGGAGTATGAACCGATGAACCTGGAAGAGATCCGCCGCCGTATCGACAAGGTCGATCGTGAACTGCTGGTTTTGTTGCAGGAACGCATGGGACTGGCCATTCGGGCCAAGAAATTCAAGACGGCAGTGGTCGATGCCCAACGGGAAGAGACCGTGCTGGCCCGGGCCGAAAGAATGCACCTGGACCTGGTGCAGGGTTCGTTTGCACGCCAGGTGTTGGGCACCATCATCAAAGAGAGCCGCCGCCTGCAGCAGGAGGATCGCCCTCTGGTCGCTTTCCAGGGGGAGTCGGGGGCCTATGGGGAGGTGGCTTGTCGTCACCTGGTGCCGGGCGGTGCCTTTATCCCCTGTATGGAGTTTGTGGATGTATTTGAAGGGGTACGCCAGGGGCATCTCGATCTGGGCGTGGTGCCCGTGGAAAACTCACTCGAAGGCGCTGTCACCCAAGTCAACGACCTGCTCACCACCACCGACCTGAATGTGATCGGCGAGGTGCGGGTGGCGGTGAACCATTGCCTGCTGGCAGCCGAACCCTTGGACTGCGGCGACATCCGCGTGGTCTATTCCCATCCCCAAGCCCTGGCCCAGTGCCAACGGTTTCTGCTGACCAACCGAATGGAAGCCCGGCCCTACTACGATACCGCCGGTGCCGCAAAAATGCTGGCCCGCGAAAACCCCCGGGCCGCCGCAGCCATCGCCAGTGAATTGTGCGCCGAGCTTTATGATTTGCACATCATTGTCCGCGGCATCGCCGACGGTGCCACCAACTCCACCCGTTTTCTGCTGCTGGACCGGGCGCCGTACAGCGGCCAGGGCAACAAAACCTCCATCATTTTCGCCACGGCCCACGAGGCCGGCCGGCTTTTCAACGTGCTGCGCCTGTTTGCCGAGGCCAACATCAACCTGACCCGCATCGCTTCCATGCCGTTGCGCTCCGATCCCGGCAATTACAGCTTTTTTCTCGATTTCGAGGGGGGCATACACGACGCCCACGTCGCACGCGTGTTTGAACAACTGGCGCTGATGGGCATTGCCGTTAAATGCCTCGGCAGCTATCCGGCCGACCCCAATCCCCATTAGGGTTCGCGCAAAGTAGATAGCTGCGCGTCAACGGGTTGCCTGGCGTCGAATGGGTGATTCTTGCGCAGCCTGCTGCAATTCCAGCGCCGCATCACCCGTTTCAACACGGCCATCGTTCGCTGGGAATTACCGCGCGTTTTCCGAATCTAACCCCAATGGAAACCGCTATGGTATTTAGATCTATAACGTCTTATCCGCATAGAATCATTTCATATATGCGTTTATAAGCACCGTTGTTGCTAAAAGGCCGACCATCAGGTATTGGCGACAAAATGGGGGCTTGACAATGGCCCGCACATACATTACTATCCGCAGTAATCGCAAGAAAGCTGCCGGTAAAAGGTTCGCGCGCTTATTTCAACGCCAACAACTTAAAAAAAGCGAATACCAAAAAGGAGGGTATCGTATGGAAGACCGCTGTAGGATCTGTGGCGCCCCCACACGTCACGTCAAAATTTGCAACCATTGCCAGACCGTGCGTGAAGAGCGTCGGTTCATGAAAATGGTCAATCGTGAGGAGTTCAAGGCGACCCAATCCATCGACCAGGCCCACGAGAAGGGTTAAGTCATTTGATGTCCAACGCCCCAAGAGCAAATCCCTGCCGCACTTCGTGAGTTACCCCACCGATTCATTGTATCAGCGGTGTCCGGGGTCTTGAAATCCAATTGACCGCGGGCGTAAATCGCTGCGGCGACAATCAACGCAATGGAACCCACGTTGGCCCTGCGCAAGCACCTCGTCCCTTTCTTCAGCCACACCTCTTTGCGAAGGGCAATCGCATATCTACGTTGATACGGCACATGGTTCATCAGACATGATCGGATGGTTTCAGCACATCAGAAGGTGGGCCCGGCTTGGGGGGTGTGGCGTTGCGTGCAGGGCCACACCCCCCAAGCCGGGATCTGATCACCGGCTTACCATCGTATTCGTTCCAACCGGAACGGGCTTTCCCCCATTTATTTATTTACCCCTGGTTTTTTTAGCCTCCAACGCCGCATGGGCGGCCGCAAGGCGTGCAATGGGGACACGAAACGGCGAGCAGGAAACGTAATCGAGTCCCAGTTCGTGGCATAGCGCGATGGATGCCGGATCGCCGCCATGTTCGCCGCAGATCCCGCACTCCAGTTCCCCGCGGGTTTGCCGCCCCTTGGTTACGGCGATGCGCATCAGCTCCCCGACGCCGTCACGGTCCAGGGTGGCAAAGGGGTTGTCCGGCAGAATCCCGTGGTTGATATAGCCCATCAGGAATCCGGCCTCGGCATCGTCCCTGGAGATGCCGAAGGTCGTCTGGGTCAGATCGTTGGTGCCAAAAGAGAAAAATTGGGCGTATTCGGCGATCTCGTCGGCGGTTATGGCGGCCCGCGGCAGTTCGATCATGGTGCCGAACTTGTAGGCGATGGTGATGCCCTGCTCGGCCATCACTTTTTTGGCTTCGGCTTCCAGTACGCCGCGCTGGACTTTCAATTCGTTGGCATGGCTGGTCAGGGGGATCATCACTTTGGGGAATACTTTGATGCCCTCTTTGGTGACCTCGCAGGCGGCCTCGAAAATGGCCCGCACCTGCATGCTGGTCAGTTCGGGGATCTGGATGCCCAGGCGTACCCCCCGCAGTCCCAACATGGGGTTTTGTTCCCGCAGCCGTTCGGCCTGGGCCCG
>JAGTVD010000180.1 GCA_018224505.1 Desulfatitalea sp.
AGCAAAAGCTTGCGGCTGCGGCTTTTGACCGAGAACAATCGTGAGGTCAAGTTGTCGGCCGGCCGGTTGACCCACCGGTCCAAGGTGCGCCTGGATCCCTCCATAGGCCGCGACAAACTGGTGGCCCAACTCAAGGCCATTGCCGCCCGCCGCCGGGAGTTGAGCGTGCAGGTGGACATTCCCACTTTGTGGGAAGTGCTGCAGGCCGAGCAGGAGTGGATCGATCTGGATACCATGACCGCCTTCTGTTTTCCGGAACAATCCAACGGTGACCATGAATCGGCGGTGATCCGCGCTTTTTTCAACGACCGGCTCTATTTCAAGTTCAGCCCGGAGCAGTTCTTCCCCTATTCGGCCCAAAAAGTGGAACAGATCATTGCCCAGCAAGAAGCCCGGGAGCGCCGGGAACGGCTGGTGGAACAAGGGGGTGCGTGGCTGCAGCATGTGCTCAAGGGCCAGGCGGCGACACCGCCGGAGTCATCCGACGATATTATCGCCATTCTCAAGGGCTACTGCCTCTTTGACAAAGAGAGCCCCGATCAGGAGGCCGCCCGGGCCATTTTAAAAAAGGCCGGTGCCAACGCGCCATCGGCCATTTTCACTTTTATGGTCAGCATCGGGGCGTGGCACCCCGACGAAAATCTGGATCTGCTGCGCCATGGCATCGGCGCCCCAGCGCCGCCGGCCGTGGAGGCCCGTGCTGCAGCGTTGTGCCAGCACCCGCCCACGATTCAGGCGGAACGCCGTGATTTGCGGGATCTGCCCCTGATGACCATTGATGGCCCCGCGACCCTCGATTTTGACGATGCCATCAGCATCGTGCCTCGGGGCGATCATTGGCGGGTGGGCATCCACATTATCGATGTCGGCCAATTCGTGTCCAAGGGGGATCCCATCGACCAGGAGGCGATCGGACGCGCCAGCTCCATCTATCTGCCCGACCGCAGAATCGCCATGCTGCCCGAATGCCTGGCCCTGGAAGCGTGCAGCCTCAAGGCCGGCGAGGACCGTCCGGCCATCAGCACCCTGGCCACCGTGACCGCCCAAGGCACTGTGGTGGATTTTGAAATCGTCCCCAGCCTGATCCGCGTGCGGCGCAACCTCACCTTCCAGGAGGTGGATGACCGGATCAACGCGGATCCCGATCTGGCCGCCCTGCTGACCATTGCCCGCAGCTATCGCGACCAGCGCCTGAACAACGGGGCCATGATCATCCGCCTGCCGGAGATCAACCTCTGGCTCAACGACGACGGCGAACCCGAAATGGTGCGCGTCGACGCTGAAAGCCCTTCCCATCTGCTGGTGGCCGAACTGATGATCATGGCCAATGACCTGGCAGCCCGGTTTTTGACCACGCACCAGGTGCCGGCGGTCTTCCGCGCCCAAGCCAATCCGCGCGAGCGGCTGTTCAACCGCGAAGAAGGCACCTTGTTTCAAAACTGGATGCAACGCAAGCTGCTCAGCCGCTTCGCCCTCGGCAGCGCGGCTGAACCCCACTCGGGCCTGGGACTGCCGGCCTATGTCACCTGCACGTCACCGATCCGCAAATACTACGACCTGGTCACCCAACGCCAATTGCGGGCCGCCCTGGGGTTGGAGACCCCCTACAGCGCAGCGGAGATCGACTTCATCATCGCCGCCCTGGCCGAGCCCATGGGGCTGGTGGGCCGCCTCCAATTCCGGCGCAACCGCTACTGGCTGCTCAAACTGCTGGAACAGAGGATCGGCGCCAAGTATGAAGCCATCGTGCTCAACAAGTTCAGGGACAATTACGCCATTCTGCTGCCCGATTACCTGATCGAATGCCAGCTGTCGGGCGCCGATGCCGTCACCCTGAAGCCCGAAGATCTGGTCCGGATCACCATCCAGCACGTGCATGCGCGCAACGATGTGATCACGGTGTATCTGGGCTGAATCAGGGATAAAAGGAGCGTTGCGGCACCCATGTTCGAATCGCCCATACTCGTCACCGGCCTTATCGTGTTCGTTGCTCGGATCTGCGATGTGGCCATCGGCACCGTCCGCACCATCGTCACCGTGCAGGGCCGAACCGTGATCGCCTTTTTTCTGGCCTTTGTCGAGATTGTCATCTGGGTGCTGGTGGCCAGCGCGGTCCTCAACCAGGTACAGGAGCAGCCCCTGCTGGTGGTCTTTTATGCCATGGGCTATGCCACCGGAAATGTGGTGGGCATCATGGTGGAGCGCCGACTGGCCTTCGGGCTGATCATCCTGCGGGTGATCTCCCGCAACGCGGGCCAGATCCTGGCGGCCACCCTGCGCGCCAAGGGCCAGCCGGTCACCGTTTTCCACGGCGAAGGAATGAGCGGCCCGGTGGACGAACTGTACATCGCCTGCCGTCGCCGGGACCTTAATTGGCTGATCACCGATGTGCGCGAAACCGATCCCAACGCCTTCTACGTCATCGAGCAGGCCCGGGATGTCAGCAAAGTGCTGCGCCCGGTCCACACGCCGCTCGGCGGATGGCGGAGCCCGAACAAACGCAAATAGCCCTCACCAATTCCTGATTGACACCATCTGGACGACCCATTAGAATCTGCGCCCGACGACACACCCTGGCGATTGTTTGCGGATAAGAAGTTTGCATCGATGGAAACCCTGAATGGAGAGGTGGATCGATACAAGGCCGGGGCAGGGCCGGGCAAGGTCCTTTCGCGGACATCCCGGCAGCACAATTCAACCACAAGCAACCATCTCTGACAACGGAGGCACCATGCAAAACATTCGGGTAAAGGAAGTGATGGTACCGCTGAAGAATTATGCAACGGTATCCGAAAACGCGACGATGTTCGATGCGGTACTGGCTCTGGAAACGGCCCAGGCAGAGTTTGATCAGAGCCGCTATCGCCATCGCGCTATCCTGGTTTACGACGACCAGAAGAAAATCGTTGGCAAAATCAGCCAATTGGAACTGCTGAAGGCCCTGGAGCCCAAGTACAGCAAAATCCTGGATATCAATGCCCTATCGCGCACCGGTTACAGCCTGGATTATATCGAATCCCTTGGCAAATCGGGTTTGTGGAGCAAACCGTTGGACGATATCTGTCGCAGGGCGGCTTCCTTGAAAGTGAAAAGCTTCATGTACACCCCCAAGGAGGGCGAGTATATCCCGGAGGATGCCGAGTTGAACGAGGCCGTGCACCGCCTGATTGTCGGGCAGCACCACTCCCTGCTGGTGACCCGGGACGGGGAGATTACGGGCGTGCTGCGACTGACCGATGTCTTCAAACTGGTGTGTGAGCGGATCAAGGCATGCAAGCTCGATTGAACTCCTGGCAATCCGCAGCCTATGGCTCCATTTTACGATTTGTAAAAAGAGCTGACACACAAGCGCTGCCAGATTTTTGTTCCTATTTTTGAATTTTTCATAATCCCAAAGCGTTAGCGTATTTGACCAGTTCATTGCATGTCGGCATGTGTTTTGCTGTTGGGGTGAGATGCGATCCTATTGATTAACGGACTGACGGTTAAACAATACTAACCCCTATCCGGCAAAGGCGAATCCAAAATGATCACAATGGTTAAAATGCGTATCATGCTCGTGGATGACGAAGAGCGTTTCCTGCAAACCACCCAAAAGCTGCTGGCCAAACACGGCCATGACGCCACCACCGCCGCCAGCGGGGAAGAGTGCCTGCAAAAATTGCAGCAGGAGCTGGTGCATGTGGTGATCCTGGATGTCAAAATGCCCGGCATGGATGGTGTGGAGGCCCTCAAACTGATCAAACAGCGCTTCCCCTTAGTGGAGGTCATCATGCTCACGGGTCATGCCACCGCCGAATCGGCGGTGGAAGGATTGAAATCGGGCGCCACCGATTACCTGGTCAAACCCGCCGATATCGAGGTGCTCATCACCAAGGCGGAAGAGGCCTTCAACAAACGAATGGCGCTGGAAAGCAAGATAAAATTGGCAGAAGCTCTGAAACAGTCTCAAATCTAACAATCAAAATTCCGGGTGTGCGCCATGGCTGACGTGGAATCCCTGAACAACAAAGTAGCAAGCCCCCGATCGATCATCATCAAAAGTGCCATTGCCCTGGCCCTGGGCATCCTGGTGCTGCTGCTGCCCCGGCCGGAGAACCTGACCCCTGAAGGCCACCGCCTGCTGGCTTTACTGATCATCGTGGTATTTTTGTGGGTGACCGAAGCGGTGCCCATCGGCGTCACCGCCCTTCTGGCGGGCGCCGGCCTGATTCTGCTGAAAATCCAATCCGCCCAGAGCGCCTGGGCGCCTTTTGCCAGCCCGGCGGTGATGTTCGTGCTCATGATCATCATGTTCGGCGTGGTGCTCAACGAAGTGGGCCTGGCCAACCGGATGATGTACTACCTGCTGAAAATCGCCGGCACCAAGGTCAAACGATTGAGCCTGATTCTGGCGGTGGGCTGCACCCTCACCTCCACCATCTTTCACGACGCCACGATCACGGTTATCATGGTCTTTGCCTTCGTGCCGGTGTTCATGAGCATGGGCCTCCAGCCGGGCATGGGCCATCGATTGCCCACCTTTTTCTTCCTTCTGATCCCCCTTTCCGCCTCGGCCGGCGGATTCGGCACCCTGCTCGGTGGTGGCCGCAACCCCCTGGCCCTGGAAATATTGTCCAAATTCAGTGGGGGCAGCATCAAGATCGGCTTTCTGGAATACATCCTGATCCAGTTTCCCATCTGCATTCTGACCGCCGTCGCCACCTGGGCCATTCTGTGGGTTTTGCTGCGGCCGAAGGAGAAGGAGCTCGTGGGCATCCAACTGAGCGACCCCGGCCCCATGAGCGGTAAGGAACTGGGGGTGCTTTTGGTTTTCAGCGCCACCTTCGTCCTCTGGTTCATGGGGGACCTGACCGGGTGGCACTACAGCATCCCGGCCGCCATCGCCCTGCTCGGTTTCTGCGCCCCCGGCTGGATCAGCTTCCGCACCATTTGCGACAAATTCCCCTGGGAATCCTGGATCGTGTTCGGCGCCGGGGTTTCCCTGGGGGTCTCGATGCTCGAAAGCGGCGCCGGACGCTACCTGGCCGAAACCCTCCTGCCCCTGCTGGACGGCCGCCCCGCCTTTGTGGTGTACTACGGCATCGGCTTTTTCGGCTCGTTTCTGTCCAGTATGATGAGCAACTCGGCCGCCGTGGCCCTGATGCTACCCATTGTCCTGCCCATGGCCGACATGATGGAAATGTCACCCCAGGCGGTGGCCATGCTGGCGCCCATGACCACCTCGTTCATCATGCTGGTCATCGGCTGCCCGCCCACCATCATCGCCTACAGTACCGGCTACTTCAGCCAGAAGGAGTTCATCAAGATCGCCGTACCGTGGTGCCTGATCCTGCTGCTGGTCTGCACCATCAGCGTGATGATCTACTGGCCGTTGATCGGTTTTGTCAAATAGACCCCCAATCTTTACCCTGGATGGGAGCGGCTTCCGGCTGCTCCCATCCGGAATGTTCCACCGCCATCTCACGCCGTCCCACCCGACCATCTGCCAGCAAGCCTCTTTTGTCTGTGATCCACCCGGCCGGATCCCGACAGCCCGGCGTATGCCCCCCCGCCGACCCCTTTTTTATTGGCGAAGGCTTTTTCCTTTACCTGCGCCCCTTGCGTCTTTCGATACGGTCATCCTTCCGCATGGCCGTTGGCAGACTTAATAGAGCGAAACACCGATGCAAATCCACGCCAGGAGCGCACTCACGTCGATTTTCATTGACCACCGAGCCATCTGTTGATATGAGTTTCCCCTTTTATCCTAAAACAAGGCACGATCAAT
>JAGTVD010000181.1 GCA_018224505.1 Desulfatitalea sp.
AATGGTGAGACGATCAGTGATATGCTTCAGGTCACGGGTGGTTTTGGCTTCCGGGTAGAGCGCGACCAGTAATTTCCTTGCGGCCGAGGCATCCATCACGCGTTCATCCAGATCGATGGTTCCCAGGTAGTCGAACGGTGAGTGGAAATGGCGGTTGCATGCGGTCACGATCTTTTCTCCGAGGGTGCTGTCGGTGTTTCTGCGCACTTGATTGAGGATCAAATGGAACCGGAATCGTGCGATGGCTTTTCGCAGCGCCATCTCCTGTTTGGGATCGTGTTTGAGCACCAGTTCGACGATATCGGCGGCCCCGAGACCCGCTCCACTGTCGTTTTCGACGGCGTTTTTAATCGCGCTGCTGAAAGCGTTGTGGTTGATGATCTGTTTGAGGCGGCGCAGATAGGCCGCCTTGATGAAACGGAAGGCATTTTCGATGGAGGTGTGCTCCGGGACGCATACCAGTACGCCGTTGAGGGCGGTGAGAAAAAAATCGAGGGTGTTGAAGTGGGTCCCCGCGCCCAGGTCCAACACGACATAGTCGGCCGGCAGTCGACGGATGGCATTGATCAGCTTGATCTTCTGGGCATGATAGAGATTGGCGATCTCCATGGCGCAATTGGCCGAGCTGATGAAGAAAAGATTGGGCAGCGGCGTGGGCACGGCGACACGATCCAACTGGTCCGTGGTTTTGGCCAGAAAGCGCTCCAGGCCGCCACCGTCCGATCGTATGCCGAGCAAGGTGTGCAGGTTGGCCGCCCCCAGATCCAGATCGATCAGCACCACCCGGCGGCCCCGCCGCGCCAGAAGGGCCGCCAGGTTGGCGGCAATGAAACTCTTGCCGACGCCGCCTTTACCTGCCGCTATGGGAAATATCGTCGCCATGGATTACGTGTGCAGCTCTTGCAGGTTGCCATAGAAGTCCAGCACCTCGGGGTTCACGAGGGCATCGCGGTTGGCGATGGGTTGGTTGTTGACGGTTTTGCGCACGGCGATCTCCACCTTTTTCATGTTCAGCGTGTAGGGAATGCCGGGCACGGCGATGATTTTCGCCGGCACGTGGCGCGGTGATGCGTTGTCGCGGATGGCGGTTTTGATCTTGGTCTTCAATGCCTCGGTGAGTTCGAAACCGGGGTTGAGTTTGACGAAGAGGATGACGCGCACATCGTCGCGCCACTCCTGGCCGATGACGATGCTGTCCTCGATTTCTGCTATCTGTTCCACCTGGCGGTAGATTTCAGCCGTTCCGATCCTGACGCCGCCGGGGTTGAGGGTGGCGTCGGAGCGCCCGAAAATGGTCACCCCGCCGCGCGCGTTAATCTGGATAAAGTCACCGTGGCGCCAAATGTTGGGGTATTTGTCGAAGTAGGCCGCATGGTATTTGACACCGTCGGGGTCGTCCCAGAAGTAGATGGGCATGGAAGGAAAGGGTGCGGCGCACACCAGCTCCCCTTTTTGATTGAGCACCGCCTGGCCTGTCTCGTCAAAGGCCAGCACCTTCATGCCGAGGCCCCGGCCTTGCAGCTCGCCGGCATACACCGGGCTCAGGGGATTGCCCAGCGCAAAGCAGCCGTTGAGATCCGATCCGCCGGAGATGGACGCGAGCTGAACATCTTTCTTGATATGGGTGTAGACATATTCGAAGTTCTCCTCGGTCAGCGGCGATCCGGTGGACAGGATGGCGCGCAGGTCGGCCAATGGGTAGGCGGCGCCGATATCGGCCTTGAGATTCTGCAGGGCCGCAATATAGCCGGCGCTGGTGCCGAAGACGGTGATCCGTTCTTCCTCGGCCATGCGCCAGAGGGCTTCGTGATCGGGATAGAAGGGGTTGCCGTCGAACAGCACGATGGTGGCGCCGGTGCCCAGGGCACTGACCAGCCAGTTCCACATCATCCAGCCACAGGAAGTGTAGTAGAAGATGGTGTCCTGGCGGCCGACGTCGGTGTGCAGGATCATTTCCTTGAGCTGGTTGATCAATACCCCGCCGACGCTCTGCACCATGCATTTGGGCAGTCCGGTGGTGCCGGACGAATACATGATGTAAAGGGGATGGCCGAAGGGGACCGGCACGAAGGGGATCGACACCCCCGGCTGAGAGACGGTAAAGTCGGCGAGATGCACTGCATTGGGAATGCCGGCGATGTCCGGCGCCGGATCGATGAAGGGCACGACCACCACCTTTTCCACCGAAGGCAATGATTGGACGATGGTGCGGATGCGTTCAAGGGAGTCGAAGCGCTTGCCTTTGAACGAATAGCCGTCGGTGGTGAAGATGATGCGCGGTGTGATCTGGCCGAAGCGATCCAGCACCCCCCGCGTGCCGAAGTCGGGGGAACAGGCGGACCACGTGGCACCGACAGCGGTGGCGGCCAGCATGGCGATGACCGTCTCGGGGATGTTGGGCATAAATCCCACCACCCGGTCTCCGGGCGCAATGCCATGGGCCTTGAGCGCCTGGGCCAGGTCGCGCACCCGATCGTACAACTGGCCATAGGTGATCCGCACCGGCGGACGGTTCTCGCAGTGCGAGACGATGGCCGGATGGTCGTCGCGATGGCTGAGCAGGTTTTCGGCGAAATTGAGGGTGGCCCCTTCAAACCACCGCGCACCGGGCATTTTGTTCAGATCATCCACCACACGCTCATAGGGTTGGTGCAAACGGATTTTGGCAAAGGCCAGAAAGGTTTCCCAGAAGGCGGGTATATGATCCACGGACCATTGGTAAAGCTCGTTGTACCGGCTCATGGTGCAATTGAAGCGCTGGTTGGCGATTTGCAGAAACGCCGCCATGTTGGATCCAGCGGCCCGTTCGGTCGAAGGTGTCCAAAGCAGTTTGCCCATGCTGTTCTCCCTGAAAGTGGTTGGCAGGAAAGAGGGTAGAAACGGTTTATTTCGGGAAACCATCACCTTCGAATATTAAACGGAAAGTGGGTACGTGTCGAGAGTTGATTGGAATCACAATCCCAACAAACCCAACAAACCCAACAAACTCAACAAACGCCCACACCGTCCACTTCATGTCCGACGGCCACCGCCTGACCGGCACCCTGCACCTGCCCGACGTTGAGCGCCCCCCCGTGGTGATCGGTTGCCACGGCCTGCTGGCCGACCGCCGCTCCCCCAAACAGATCGCCCTGGCCAGCGCCTTGGGCCGCTTGGGCATCGCCTACCTGCGCTTCGACCACCGCGGCTGCGGCGACA